>JAKQPY010000120.1:0-50863 GCA_029564465.1 Bacteroidota bacterium
ATTTGGCTGCCGCAGGGTTCAATTTTAAAGGATTGCTTCGAAAAATCAAAGAAGCGATTCTTTGGCTCAGTTTTTTACCTCAAATTTTTTCGCTATTCAAGAAAAAAGATTTCCTAATTTTGAATTGTTAAGGATTGACTAAATAAATACTTGTTGTGCAGCTCATCTAAAAAAATTGGAATTTTCGACTTATCACAATACCACGACTCTGTGAATGGATATTCAGCCCGAAATATGAAGTGGATTGATATTAACAGAGTCAAAGCGGCTGTTAAAAGCTTTGGAACCTTGTTTTGGGATGGGCGGGGTGACCCCCGTTATATGGTGCCTGCCGATCAACACACCTCTTCAATTTTTGCCGCTGGTTTATGGGTTGGTGGTTACGACGACAACAACACTTTGTATTTTTCGGGAGAGCGATATAATCAGCAGGGCTACGATTATTACCCCGGGCCCCTTACAGTAGACGAATATGGTGAGCCCGGTACGATTGATTATCCGGTAATGGCCAGTTTTAATCGTGTCTGGAAAATCGACAGACACGATTTGGGTGTTTTTGCTTACAATCACTACAACAATATTCCCTACGATGTTCCGGCAGATATAGCCCAATGGCCGGGCAACGGACCTCAGGGTTGTTCGGCATTGCTGGCTCCGTTCATCGATAACAACGAAGACGGACTGTATAATATTGCCGATGGGGATATGCCTGATATTATTGGAGACCAGATGTTGTGGTGGGTTACCAACGATGTGGCTGCACCCCATACCGAATCGGGGGGTAATTCAATGGGGATTGAAGTGCAGTATTCGTTGTATGCTTATGTTTATGTGAATCCGCCAACCGTTTACAGCGACTTGGTAAACTATCAGACATGGTTGCGAATAAAACTCATTAATCGCTCCGATCGAAATTATCATTCGGTGTATATGGGTTTGTTTGTCGATGGCGATTTGGGGAATCCTACTGACGATTACGTTGGAAGTGATGTTGAGCACAATAGCTTCTATTTCTATAATGGAGATCATTTCGATGAGGATTATATGGGAAATACGGGCTATGGTGTGAATCCTCCGGTGCAGACAATTACTGTTTTGAAGAGCCCTTTGCTTGATCCCAATGGCATCGATGACGATGGAGACGGAACCATCGACAATGAACAAACCGGTATGAGCCGGTTCATGTATTACAACTATGCGGGCGGAGTTCCGGCTACTACTGACCCCAATTCTGCTGAATCATGCTATTCCTATCTGACAGGATACTGGTTAGATGGTCAACCACTTTGCTATGGCGGGACCGGACATCCCTCAGGCGGAGGAAATTCTGAGATTCCTTGTAATTACATGTTCCCGGGCGATACTGATCCAAATTTTAATGGAACACCTGCCATGCTGGTTGGTGACTGGTCGGAGGAAACATCAGGAAACCCTTCGGGCGATCGCCGCGGTGTGTGCAGCATGGGGCCAGTTCACCTCGATAGCAACGAAGTTGTTGAGATTGATGTGTTGTTTGGTTTTATTCCTTATAGTCAGCAACGTAGTGGAAAGTTCGATTATACACCTAAGCTGGATACCTTGATATCGTGGTATCGCAATGGAAACATCCCATCTAATTATGCTGCCGCCAATCAATTGCCCGTTCCGGTTCATACAAGAGCTCCGTTAGTTTTGGTATACCCAAATCCGGCCAGCGATTATGTGATAATACAAACAGACGATAAAATGAGTAAAATTACACTTTGTGATGTCGGTGGAAACGAATTGACGGCATTTCAACCGGGTTCTTCTTTCTTTCGGATTTCTTGCGCAGCATTAGCATCCGGTGTGTATTATCTTAAAATTGAAACCGCTGGTGCATCGAATGTCCGAAAACTGGTGATTACCGATTAATAACCCTGTAATTCTAACGGCCATCGTTGAATTATTGATTTTGCCTGCCGATTTTTATTATTTTTGCGGCATGAAAAAATGCCTGATAATCATTGCGATGTGTTGTGCCGGTCTGAGCACCTTTGCCCAGCACGAAGGCATCGAAAGGCATTTCGACGAGTATGTGTTTGGCGATTTTGTAACGCAGGCTTCATTCTACAGCGCCGATACCCTCACCGATGGTTTTCATCTTTTTGCACCAGCCTATCCATTTGCGTTTAGTACGGGAAACATAGCGCTGCCCGCCAGTCCGGCTTTTTTTGCCGATATGGGTAAAACCCACGAATTCATTTTCTTTCAGCCGTATGCTGCCTTGTTCAGGGGTTTCGACAAGCCGGAGTTTTTCGATGCGCGGAAACCTTTCACCAAAATACAGTTTGTCGGGGGTGGCAAGCAACTCGACGACATTGCGTTTGTGCATACCCAAAACATTAAACCCTGGTTGAATGTGGGTGCCGAATACCGTTCGCTTAACTCGTTGGGACTTTATGCGCGTCAGCAGCTCCGGGGTCATTCCGCCCATCTCTTTGTCGATTTCCACAGGAACCGTTATGCGGGTCACCTCGATTTTATCCATAACAAAATCACCCACCAGAACAACGGCGGCATTGAATCCGACAGTGTTTTCATGCTCAATGTTCAGCGTCCCGAAAACCTGAACGTCAATCTCTATAATTCTTCGACACGCCTGGGGCAAACCGGAGTCATGTACAGCCACTCGCTGAAGTTCGGACCCTGGGTAAGCGATACGATTATAAAAAAGAACGATACGCTGTTGCTGAAAAACTACACGGGACGCTGGAGTCTGGGTCACGACATTTCGCTGAACCGCTACTACCGGGTTTACGAAGATGTACCCTCAGGTTTTTACCAGAATATTTATCTTGATTCGCTGGCTACCAACGATTCGATGGGCTTGCAGAAAATGCACAACGAAATTTCGTTGCGCTATATTACCCATGGTAATGGCAATAAGTTTCCCGATGCTGCCATGAAACTCGCCATCGCTGGCGATGTGTATGCCTACACCAGCGATACATCGGTTTTTTACGATCAGATACTCAAATACCGTTGGTTCGATTTTTCGAAAAAACTGGGGTGGGATGCCACGGCAAGCTGGTGTTTTATGGGCAGGCGCGCAGGCGATGTGCACCTCAATGCCGAACTCAGCTACAAAGCGGGTAGCCGTCAACAGCACCTGGTTTCGGCCAGACTTTCGGCCCGCAACGAGCGACCCGATGCGTTTTTACTGCGAACAACTTTCAACCACTTCAGGTGGGAAGTTGCCGATGTTCCCTACCGTGATCTCAGGCTGACACTGGGTTACCTCAATAAACCCCTGGGCACCGATTTGAGTTTGCAATACAGTTTCCTCGACAGCTATCTGTATTTTAATGAGCACGCACTTCCGGTGGTGAACCAAAACAATGTACAGGTGATTTCGGCATCTCTGGGTCAGTTGCTGCACCTGGGTCCTTTATACTGGCGCAATCAGTTGCAGGCACAGTATTTCAGCGATAACACCGCTTACGATTTGCCGGCTCTTGGGTTGCAAAGTTCCTTGTATGTGAAAACACGGATATTCAAACGCAAAATGGGCTTCCAGACCGGTATTGATGCATCGTGGATGTCGCCATCGAAGGGATTCGCCTACATGCCGGCTACCGGAATATTTTACCGGAGTACTGCCGGTGATATTGGTAATTTTCTGGTGCTCGATTTTCATGCAACAATTTCTATAAAACGTTTCCGGGCATTCGCAAAGCTTTCGCACTTCAATCAGGCATTTATGAAAGCCAATTATTTCGGGATGCCCCACTATCCGGTTAACCCCCTGGTGTTCAATTTTGGAATCAGCTGGGAATTCTACGACTAAAACACTCCTGATGTCATTGGTACTGCGTTGTAATATTGTATGTGTTGTTGCTGTCGCTATGGTGCTGGTGCTTTTCTCGTGCACAGACCCTGCTCCAAAAGCACCTTACGACGGAATTGGAATTACTCACTACGAAGACGTAATTGCCCGGGATACCCTGATAGTTGTTACGGCCACCAACTCGACCGATTATTTTGTATACCGGGGAAATCCCATGGGTTTTCAGCTCGATTTGTTGCGCGACTATGCCGAATACCTTGGGGTGGAACTCAAGGTGATTGTTGAAAACAGTATGGAACGCAGTATTGCCCTTATGTTGTCGGGTCAGTGCGATATGATTGCGCAACGGCGCCTTTCGGGTATGTACCGACTCAGCCTGATTACCTATTCCGATGCCCTGGCCGACGCCCAGCTGGTTCTCGTGCAACGCAGGGGTAGCCGTCCCGCAGAACGCTTCTGCGATTTGGGAGGCGATACCTTATTCGTCGCCAGATCGGCTGGAATAGCGAATTATCTTCAACGTATTGCCGGAGAGGAGGGATGCAATATCTATATATGTGAAATCGACAGTCTCGACACCGAACAGATGATGGCAGCTGTAGCCGATGGCCAAATACAAGCAACAGTGGTTGACGAGAATATTGCCGTATTATACAGCAACTATTACCATAACCTGTATATTTCGGAGTATCTGGGCGAACCCCTTCATATCAGCTGGGCATTACCACGCTATTCTACCCGAATGCTCGACACTGTGAATGCCTGGATTGAGCTGCGCAGCAACGACCGGATAATCGAAAAAACCTATTCGCGTTATTTCAGGCACCGGTACGGTGAAAATGGCATAGATTATTCCGATTATATCAATAATAAAGACCGCATCAGCCCATTCGATGACCTGATAAAACTGTATGCTACCCGACTGGGTTGGGATTGGCGCCTTTTGGCTTCGCTCATCTATCAGGAATCGCACTTCGATCCCAATGCGGTGAGCTGGGCCGGAGCCATAGGCATCATGCAGCTAATGCCGCAAACGGCAGCACGTTTCGGCATTGATTCCACTTCCGATGTGGGCGACCACATTGCTGCCGGTGTTGATTATCTGAAATATCTCGACCAAAATATTCCTGAATCCGTGTGCGACTCGGCGGACCGGATAAAAATGGTTCTGGCAGCCTATAACATGGGATTCAGTCATGTGAACGACGCCATTGCGCTTGCACATAAATACGGGCGCAATCACGATGTGTGGGATAACCATGTCGAAGACTTTATGATGCGTCTTTCCGATCCACGCTTCTATATCGACAGTGTGGTCAGTTCCGGCTATTGTCCCGGCAAGCTGGCGGTGGCATTTGTTGACGAAATATTTGAACGCTACCGGCATTACTGCAATATAGTGGAGAGATAACATAAAGTTTTTGAAATTTCGTTTGCAGCAGTGTCGTTGATGCTTCTTTATGTGGTATTGAAAATCAACACATTTTAAAACGGATGGTACGGCATTTGATTCCAACTGAGCTTGTTCAACCTTGTGTCAACAATGTTTACCAAAACATATTTTCTCAAAAAATGCAATACCCCATAAAAAACTTAGTACTGTATTTCTGGTTAACTATTTTGGTGGTGCACAACTACGACTAAATTGACAAAAGTGTATTCACTAGAGTTGGTAAGTACAAATCAGCAGCCGCTTCTATCCGATATCATTCAGTGAAAAACCCTGCTTCAGCAATTTGTCGGGATGCAATGCCTCGGTAAGACGGGCTTCGGTCAGGAGTTGCAGTGCAGCGTTGGCTTCATATATACTGCATCCGTTCTGGTGCATGTGCCTGGCAAGTAGCGAGGCCTTATCGTAGCCAATATAGGGTAGCAGGGCTGTGCATAAACCGGGACTGCGCAAATAGCTGCGGGTACTGTCTTCTTCGTTAACCCTGATGCCGCTGAGCAATTTGCTGCAAAAGCTCCGGTCGGCAGCTATCAGCAGTTTCAGGCTGTCGAGCAATGCATGACCGATGAGGGGCAGGTAGGCATTCAGTTCGAGACATCCCTGTGCGCACAACGACGAAATCAGCATGTCGTTGGCATATACCCGATGGGCAACACTGATAATAAACTCGGGAATCACCGGGTTTATCTTGCCGGGCATAATACTGCTTCCCACCTGCTGCTGCGGTATTTCGAGGCTTTCCTTGCTGATGTCGGAACCCAGCAAACGCAAGTCGGATACAATTTTTTCGAGGTTTACGGCATGGGCTTTCAAAATAGCGTGTACCTCAACCAGGGCATCGTTGTTGGCGGTGCTGTCCACCAGATTTTCGCCACGGGTTACCGGAAGTCCGGTGTTCTTTTGCAGCACCCTAGTGGCTTCCATCACCACGTAGCGCGGTACGGTAATGCTTGTCCCCACGGCACTACCACCCAGATTTACCACCTTAATCCGCTCGAAACACTTCGACACCCGCCACCAGTCGCGCGACAGGGCGTCGCTGTAGCTGCTGAACAGTTTTCCGTAGGATGAAGGCACTGCTTGTTGCATCTGGGTATAGGCCATGCGGGGAATATTGCGCAGGCGCCGTTCGGTTTCTTCGTTCAACAGCCTCAGCCGGTTTATTTCATCCTCGAGTGTGGTGAGCAGGCGCAGGCTAGCCAGTCTGAGCGCCGTTGGAATCACATCGTTGGTACTCTGATAAATGTTGGCGTGTTCCACCGGGTTCACACAATCATAATCGCCGGGTTGTTTGCCGAGTAACTGCAGGGCGCGGTTGGCAATTATCTCGTTTACATTCATGTTGATGCTGGTTCCGGCACCTCCCTGAACAGCAGGCACAATAAAATTACTGAACCATTTCCCCATGGCTACTTCGTTAGCAGCCTGTTGCAAGGCTTCTATTGTGGGGATTTCGAAAAACTGAACCGGAAGTGCATCCCCGTATTTTTCGATACTCAGTGCCCTGAAATTTGCATAAGTTTCGTAGCAGGCATACTTCACATCACCAACAGCCTGATACCATTCCTGATGAAAAACCGTATGGTTTTGGAAGTTCTCAAAAGCACGCGCTGAATGTATCCCATACAAAGCATCACCTGGAATTTCCATCGGCCCGAGGTAGTCGTGTTCTGTTCTCATGCTGTTTTACATTAAGGGAAATACGTAAGCATCCACATCTTTTTCGGTAATACGGGGTCCGCACAGAATCACGAGACGCTCCATCACGTTACGGAATTCACGAATATTGCCCGTCCAGTTAATTTTCTGAAGGGCTGCAATGGCTTCGGGGCTGATTTGTTTCACAGCAATTCCCTGTTCGTTGCAGGCCATCTCGATAAAGAAACTTGCCAGATCGGGTATATCCTCCACACGGCTGTTCAGCGATGGCACCTGAATTATTATCACACTCAGCCGGTGATACAGGTCTTCGCGAAAGTTCTTTGCATCGATTTCGGTTCTCAGGTCTTTGTTGGTTGCGGTAATTATTCGCACATCAACACTGATGTCCTTATCGCTGCCCACGCGGGTTATCTTGTTTTCCTGCAGTGCCCTCAGTACCTTAGCCTGTGCCGAAAGGCTCATGTCGCCGATTTCGTCGAGAAACAATGTGCCACCATGTGCCTGCTCAAATTTTCCGATTCGTTGTTTGATGGCCGATGTAAAAGCTCCTTTTTCATGGCCAAACAGTTCGCTTTCAATCAGTTCAGAGGGAATGGCTGCGCAGTTTACCTCGACAAAGGGCATCTGGCTGCGGTTACTTTTTTCGTGCAGCCAGCGGGCCACCACTTCTTTTCCACTGCCATTGGGTCCCATTATCATAACGCGGGCATCGGTGGGAGCCACCTTGTCAATCATATCCTTCACTTTGTTAATAGCGGTGCTGTTTCCCACCATCTGATACTTCATGCCCACCTTTTTCTTCAGTTGGCGTGTTTCGTGAACCAGGGCCGTTCTATCCATCGCATTTCTGATGGTAATCATGATGCGGTTTATGTCGGGAGGTTTCTGAATAAAGTCGAAAGCACCTTTTTTAATGGCTTCCACGGCAGTGTCGATGGTACCATGTCCTGAAAGCATAATTACCGCAAGGTCAGGATTGATTTCCTTGATTCGTTCGAGCACTTCCATACCGTCCATCACCGGCATTTTTATATCGCAGAAAGCCATGTCGAAACTCTTTTCTTCGATTAGCTGAAGCGCTTCTTTTCCGTCGCAGGCTACCGCTACTTCGTGTTTTTCGTACTCGAGAATGTCCTTCATCGTGTTGCGGATGCTGCGCTCGTCGTCAATGATAATTATTCTTGCCATAAGCTGTTGCTTTGATTGTGGTAAAAATAATAAACTTATTGGTACTCCGGTTGGCCGAAACCAAGTTTTCGAGTGAACAACAGAAACTCTATGAATCGGCTTTGGTGAGCTTACCCCGAGCAATACACCAGCGGATCGGGATCCGCAATGCTTTTCCCCAGTTGTTCTGCAGCGGCACGGCACCCACCACGGCATTGATACCAGTGTTTACAACCGGAACAAAATTCCGGCACAACCGTGTTCCAGCTTTTCAGGTAATCGTTGCTGAGAATGGTTTCCAGTGGTGTGTCGAATACATTCCCGATTACAACCGGGCTATGGTTACACTTGCGCAGGTTGCCATCGGCATCAGCCGTTAGTGGATTATCGCACACATCGGCTGAACATCCGCTGAAGCGAATCAGGGGAAAATCTCCGGGGTTTAGTACACACCAGGGCGTGTTAACATTTGAGCTCAGGTTCAGTTTTAGTTCGCGGGTAACTTCGTGGGCTTCGTGGTAAGCTTGGTTCAGGATTTCTTTGCCGGGGCTTAATGACAGTGCGTCGGCTTTCATGCGGCTGCTGATGTTGCAACGGTTCAGGCTTATTTCGTTTATACCCAGTGATGCTATAAACCGTATGGTTTCGCCTAACTCATGTACGTTATGTTTTGTTATGACTACCACTACAGCCACACGGCTCCCCAGCGAACGGATAATTTGTATTGATCCAAGGCTTTTGGTATGACTGCCTGCCACACCGGTCATGCGGTCGTGAATGTCGGCGCGGTGATGGTGCACCGGAAGCTGAAACAGGTCGGTCTGAAGCATAATCAAATCCTTATACACCGGTTTCTTTGCTGCCGTGCCGTTGGTAATAATGCTTACCCCTGATTTTCGCATCTTGCAGAACAAAACAAGTTCAGCCAGCCGTGGTTCCAGCAGGGGTTCGCCGCCGGTAAACACCACCCTGCCTATTTTTGCCTCCTGATACAGGCGTACCAGCAATCGGCGGAGGCGGTGATAGTTGCTTTCGGTAAAATCGCGCTGCGCAACGCGTGGATTATAGCAAAAGCAGCATTGCTGGTTGCAGTGTTCGTTAACCTCAATCGATATGTAGGGCAGCGAATAACTCATTCTTGCCAAATGTAGCGAAATGATAATAATACTTGTATCATAAAAACAAATATTATTTCTATTTTTGAAGTAAATCTCAAAACAATGAAAACACAGCTTCCTTTAATTCAACATGCCGACCTCAAAGACAAAGTCGTGCTCGTTCGCGTTGATCATAACGTAGTAAAAAAGGGTGAAATTCATGACCCATACCGCATCGATGCCACCTTTGGAACCCTGTTTCACATCCTTGCCAAAGGGGGAAAAATAATTCTCATGACTCATGTGGGTCGTCCCAAAGATAAGAAAACGGGTAACATCGTACTCAGCGATGATTCTTCGGTGCAGGCCATTGTTGAATATCTGCAAAACAAACTTCACGTAAAAATCAAGGTTCCCGAATTTTACGCCCACAACGGAAACGGATATCTAGGCATCGAAACCAGTGTGAACCACCTGATACGTGAACTGCGCAACCGCGAAATCGATATGGTGTATCTGCCCAACACCCGCTGGTTTGTGGGTGAGGAAGCCAAAGATGATGCGGCAGAGCGTTTGGCAAATCAACTTGCCGGGTTGGCCGACATTTACGTGAATGATGCTTTTGGGTCGTGGCAGGCCCATGCCTCTACAGTACGCATCAGCCATTATCTGCCATCGTATGCCGGCTTTCTGTTGCAAAAGGAAATTGAAAATCTCGACCGTATTTACGAAGCCCGCAAACCCATGGTATCGGTGGTGGCCGGTAGTAAATTCGACACCAAAATCGACTCGCTGTATGCGCTTCTCGATAAGTCGGACTATCTGGTGCTGGGCGGTGTAATCTATAATGCATACCTCGCGGCCAAATACGGCTTCAGGATAAAGGGTCTGGATGAGGACGACGTGAAACTGGCTGCAATGTTTGTTGATAAGGCAAAGCAATATGGTGACAAGTTGGTTGAACTGCCCTATATTGTTGAGTCTGACAGTATTGAAGGCAAGTTTGACGGGCAGTATCGCATTCATGACATCCGCACGCTTAAGGCCGGAACTGAGCTTAACTGGGTGCTTGATGTGGCGGCTGAGTCGTTCCATGATGCGCATGTTAAGGATGTGTTCCTCAAGGCGCAAACCATATTTGTTAATGCGGTGATGGGTTATACGCCCTACTTTAACGATGGTACGATTGCGCTCGACAGCCTTATTGACACCAACCTCGATGCCGTGAAACTCTATGGCGGCGGCGATACCATGCAGGAGCTCAAACGCCTGTTGCCCGGCCTGTATATTATGGCCCTCGACAGCCCGAAATATTACATCTTCACGGGTGGTGGCGCGGTGCTCAAAGCCATCGAAAATGGTACCTACCTTGGCCTCGAACCGGTTAAAGCCCTTATTGATTGCAAGCTGGTGTAGGCGGGCGAAAAGGTTTAGCTTTGGTTTGTAAGTATTTCCGTTGTTGGAAACTTTGGAAAAGCGAAATTCCATTCAATTAAAAATCAAACTTCCCATGTTGAAATCTTCAAATCCCAATCGACTTTTTTATTATTTTAGCTGAAAATCTGAACCGTGAAAAACCGCCTTAGCATATTCTTCATTTTCATCTGTATTTCCTTGTCCTCGTTCGCCCAGCCCTATGGCAACGAATGGATTAACTATAACCAGAAATACTTCAGGATAATGGTGCATGCCGATGGCATCTACCGTGTTTCTTACAACCAGCTCCTCACTGCCGGTGTCCCCGCCGACCAGATTGATCCCCGAAATATTCAACTGTTTTATCAGGGCGAAGAGCAATACATTTACATAAAGGGAGAGGGTAGCTCGGGCATTTTTGACCCTGACAGCTATATTGAGTTCTATGCCCGGCGTAACCGTGCCGGCATCGATTCGCTCGTGTATCTGACGCCTTCCGAAATGGTAAACCCTGATCATAGCTTATTCACCGACACTTCGGCCTACTTCCTCACCTGGAACACATCAACCACGAACCGCAGGCTGCAGCTCGAAACCGATGTCAACTTTGCCGCTTATACTGCCAATCAACCCGCTTACATCTGGCGTACCGTGCGTATCAACTATACCACTACCTACGTAAAAGGTTCTACCCGCTGCATCTATGGTGATGGCGAAGGCTGGTTCGACAGCGAAATATTCAGAAATCACCATCCCGATGGTGATCTTGTGGTTGATAAAACCATTCCCACTCCACAGGTCCATTATGGTGGTCCACCGACCACACTGCAGACTGCTGTGGTTGGATATGCCGCCAGCAAGCCCGACAACTATTATCCCCATCACCTGAAGGTATCGGTATCGGGAAATGTCATTATAGAAAAGCTTTTCACCGGTTACGAGCATGCCCTGGGCAATGCCACACTCAATACTTCTTCGCTGGGCACACAACTTGTGCTGCGCTACACTGCCAATGACGAAACTGTTCCCGATGTACCCGACCAAATGGTGGTATCCTTCGTATCGCTGCGCTATCCTCACACCTTAAACCTCGAAAACACCGGCTATTTCGAGTTCGAAGTGCCCGTTGGAAGTGGGGCTAAACAACTCGTGTCGCTTTCCGGGTTATCCACATCCGACAACAATAACGTTGTTTTCTATGACCTCAGCAACCACCGGCGCATCACCGTGCAATACCAGTCGGCTGCGTGGAAACTACTGTTGCCAGAGACCGGTGAGACCCGTCGCTGTGTTATCGCATCATCCGAATCCATTCTTCAGGTGGATGCCATCCGCAGGGTTTCGTCCACCGACCGATTTACCGATTACCAGGCTGCTTATCCGGCTGCCGAATTTCTTATGGTAGCCCATGAGAGTGTGTGGACTTCGGCACAGCAATATGCAACCTATCGTTCAGCACAGGGTAATTCGGTTGCTCTGGCC
Organism: Bacteroidota bacterium; assembly: GCA_029564465.1. Lineage (GTDB taxonomy): Bacteria > Bacteroidota > Bacteroidia > Bacteroidales > ML635J-15 > JAGOEF01. Next base: position 12,083 of record JAKQPY010000120.1, read on the forward strand.
GATATCAGTCAACTGTACGATCAGTTTGCCTATGGTGTGCAGAAACATCCGCTGTCGGTTACCAATTTTTGCAACTACATGGTACCAGAAGGTTCGCCCCATCAGGCTTTTCTGTTTTTGTTCGGCAAATCGGTCAATTCGGCCGATATGCGCAACTCGGCAACCAATTATGCCAAATGTATGGTTCCATCGTTTGGATATCCGGCTTCCGATAACCTGTTTACCACCGCTGCCGGTGGTACTGCTTTTGCGCCCCGTCTTGCCACCGGGCGTATCTGTGTGAACAACAATGCCGAGGGTCAGCTCTATTTGGCCAAAGTAATTGAGCACGAAAGCAATTTGCCGGCTGAATGGATGAAAAACGTGCTTCACTTTGGTGGAGGGGCTACAACCTCGGAGCAAAGTAGTTTTGCCAATTACCTTGCATCATACGAAAATATTATCGAAGATACCCTATTCGGGGCTTATGTAAGTACATTCCTAAAAAACAGCTCAACCCCGGTGCAAATCACACTGAGCGATTCTGTTGCCGGACTCATTAACCACGGAGTCAGCCTGATGACCTTTTTTGGACACGCTTCAGCAGGTGGCTTCGACCAAAGCATCGACAACCCTGAAAATTACACGAATCAGGGGAGATACCCCTTCGTGCTGGCTAACTCATGTTTTGCCGGTGATATTCATTTGGCGGCATCTCAAAGTACCAGTGAGGACTGGGTGCTTACAGCCAACCGCGGCGCCATTGCCTTTTTAGCTTCGGTAGGAGAGGGCATTCCAAATTATCTTAACCTTTTCTCGACCAATCTTTATCAGGAGATGGCCTCACAATCGTATGGACAACCATTTGGTTTGCAAATCAAGAAAACCATCGAAACCATTCAAGAGGGCAACCTTGACAATGTACGTCTCGAGATTACCTGTCACGAATTTACCTTGCATGGCGATCCATTGCTCGCTGTGAACGCCTTCGATTTGCCTGACCTAACGCCAAAAGTGTCTGACATTGCCTTTTTCCCCAACGAAATCAGCACGGCTATTGATAGTTTCGATGTGCGCATTGTTATCACCAACATAGGACGCGCCACCCACGAAGATTTCACAGTTACCGTCAAGCGTACCTATGCCGACAATTCCGAAACCGAGCATATAGTTGGACTTCAGGGTTGTTTGTACCGTGATACCATTGTGCTCACCCTGCCCGTTGATCTTATTAAAGGTCCGGGTATGAACCATATCAGTATTTACGCTGATGCCATGAATTCGGTCAACGAACTCAATGAAGTCAATAACTTTGCAGGACTCGATTTTCTGATTCGATCCAGCGATCTCATTCCTGTTTGGCCCCACGAGTTTGCCATTGTGCCCGACAACCAGATATCATTGATAGCCTCGACCGGTGACCCATTTTTGCAGCCTGCCCTCTATCTGTTTCAACTCGATACTACCGACACATTCAACAGTGTAGCAGGGAATCCACTTCACGAGTATTCGGTAACGGCTCCGGGTGGTATCATCTCGTGGCAACTGCCGTTTCAGCTTACCGACAGCACCGTGTATTACTGGCGTATTGCCCGTCACCATAACATTGCCGATAGCATCATCTGGAAGGAAAGTTCGTTTATATATATTCCGGGTAAAGAAGGCTGGAGTCAGGCACATTTCTATCAGTTTAAAAATGATGATTACCGATTTGTAGAATATAACCGGCCTCAGCAGCAGTTCGATTTTTCGCTTATTGCCCGCCTGTTACAAGTATACAATCAGCGTTATGTCGGTTCTTCCACCTATTCGGATGTACGGTTTACGATTGATGGCGCAGTAAACAACGGTTTTGGTGACCATGGCTGCTGTGGAAACCGCCCTGCGGTGATGGTGGCCGTTATTGATCCTGTGAGCTTGCTGGCATGGCCATCCGACATTCACGATTATGGGCACCGTAATTATCCTGAATGCGGCAGCAGTGGCAGGCCCAACTATTATTTCGTGTTCAGTTCGGGTTTTGGCAACGAATTTTATGAGCAGGACATCCAGAATATGTATGCTATGCTGCATGATGTTCCCGATGGTAACTATATTCTCGTATATTCGTGGACCAATGCTTATTTTGAGCAGTGGCCCGAAAATGTATTGGCAGGCTTTGAGGCTTTGGGAGCAGTGAACATCCGCAACATTTCGAACAGTCAGGCATATATTTTCTTCACACGAAAAGGGTTTTCCTCCTACTCACAAGAGTGGTACAGTAATGCCGAAACCCCTGCCTGTCATGCCGAAATTAAACTATACACCGATTTTTACTACGGAAACATCAGCAGTAAAATCATAGGCCCGGCCTCGCAGTGGAATTCGTTTCACTGGAATGCAGAGAACATGGAAAGCCCCAGTTACGACAGTGTTTCACTGAGCATTACGGGTTTGGATGTCACAGGAAACGAGCATTTGCTCATCGATGCCATTCAACCCGGAACATACGATGTTTACAATCTGGGTGAGCAAATCGATTATCAGCAGTACCCATACCTTAAACTAGATTTCTACACCCGCGACGACACTGCCAAAACACCCGCCCAGTTAGTAAAGTGGCAGCTTACCTACGATGGTGTGCCCGAAACTGCCCTGAATCCGGCCGATGGTTTCAGTTTTTGTTGTGATACCCTCGATGAGGGTGACGAAATGGTTTTTGCCATAGCAACCAGAAACCTGAGCCATTACCCGATGGACAGCCTACTGGTGAAGTATTGGGTGGTAAACAGCAACAACGAATACATTCCTGTTTCACAGAAACGACTGCGCCCACACCCTGCCGGCGATGTAATTGTCGATACGGTGCGACTTTCTACATTGGGGATGAGTGGGTTGAACAGTATCTGGGTCGAATACAATCCTGTGGTAGAAACAACAGGAGCCTACGACCAGCCGGAACAGTACCATTTCAACAATATTGCCCAGAAGTTTTTCTATGTGCTTACTGATAACGTAAACCCTCTGCTCGACGTCGCTTTCGATGGTGTTCACATTATGGATGGGGATCTGATTTCGGCGCGCCCCGAAATCCTTATAAGTCTGAAAGATGAAAACAAATACCTTGAACTCAACGATACTTCGGTGTTCCGGATTTACCTTACCGACCTGAGCAGTGGGATTGAACGCCGTATATATTTTGGTGCCGCAGCTGCTGATTATACCATGAACTGGGTTCCGGCTGAATTGCCCGATAACTCGTGTAAAATCTATTTCAACCCGATTTTCACGAATGACGGACAATACCGATTGCGTATACAGGCTACCGATATGTCGGGCAACGAGTCGGGCAGCTACGATTATGCTATTAGTTTTGAGGTAATCACTGCGTCATCAATCACCAATATGCTCAACTATCCCAATCCGTTCAGCACATCAACGCGTTTTGTCTTTGAACTTACAGGCTCAGAAATACCCGACGATTTCAGCATCGAAATCTTTACGGTAACAGGCAAGTTGGTTAAGGTTATCGACCTTGCTGAACTTGGAGGTATTCATATTGGCCGTAATATCACCGACTATGCCTGGGATGGTACCGACATGTATGGTGACCGACTGGCCAATGGGGTGTATTTCTACCGTGTGAAAGCGCGAATTAACCGGCAATCTGTCGATCACCGGCAATCGGGTGCTGATGCTTACTGGAAGCACGAAACCGGAAAAATGTACCTGTTACGCTAAAAAAAAAAGCACCGTTGAAGGCGCTTTTTTTTGCTTTTTTGTTTGTTTAGAGGGTCCAGTGAGCAATGTTCTTAATCTTTCCCCTGTAAATTCCTTTAATATCCATAATCAAACCGCGCTCTTTAAGTAATCCGGCGAAGAAGTCTTCGGTAAGGGTTTTATATTTGGCATGATTTACGGCAACAATTACGGCATCATATTTCCCGGTAGGCTCATCTACCATCTTCAGGCCATATTCCTCTTCCACTTCGTGTTTGCTGGCATAGCAGTCCACCACTTCGTATTTCACATTATATTTGCTGAGTTCTTTCAGAATATCAACCACACGTGAATTCCTGATGTCGGTAACATCTTCTTTAAAGGTAACACCCATTACCAGCACACGCGAATTGGTTATTTCTTTACCCATGGCAATAATTTTCTTCACGGTCTGTTCTGCCACGTAAGCACCCATACCGTCGTTTATTGCACGCCCCGAGTTTATCATGCGGGCATGGTAACCAAGTTCTTTTGCTTTATGCAGCAGATAGTACGGGTCAACACCAATGCAATGGCCGCCCACTAGTCCGGGGATAAACTTCAGAAAATTCCACTTGGTTCCGGCAGCTTCGAGTACTTCGTAAGTATTGATGCCCATGATATGGAAAATCATCGACAATTCGTTCATCAGGGCAATGTTTACATCGCGCTGTGTGTTTTCAATAATTTTTGCAGCTTCGGCAACCTTAATACACGAAGCACGGTGAACGCCGGCTTTAATAACGATTTCGTAAACCTTAGCCACATTTTCTGCCGACTCAGCATCGCATCCCGAAACCACTTTGGTTATGCTAACCAGGGTATGTTCTTTATCGCCCGGGTTGATCCTTTCGGGTGAGTATCCAACTTTAAAATCTTCGATATATTTCAGTCCGCTCATTTTTTCGAGAACCGGCACACAATCTTCTTCGGTACAGCCCGGATATACGGTCGATTCATACACCACATAATCGCCTTTTTTCAGAATCTTTCCGACGGTTTCGCTGGCTTTAATAACGGGAGTAAGGTCGGGAAGGTTATGGTCGTCAATAGGAGTAGGTACAGCCACAATATGAAAATGAGCACCACGCAAATCTTCGGGATTGGCGGTAAATAAAATATCGCATCCTTCGAAAGCTTCGGGCGGAAGTTCGTTGCTTGGGTCTATACCCTTTTTCATCAGCTCAACCCTGTCAGGTTTTATGTCGAAACCAATAACGGGAACGTGTTTGGCAAATTCAAGGGCAATGGGTAATCCAACATATCCCAACCCGATTACCGAAACTTTTTTCTCTTTTTTAATGATGTCTTGATACATATTCATGAGTTGTTAAAAAAATAACAGAAAAATTGTTGTGCAAATGTATTATTTAATTTGGGTTCTAAACATGATTTTTTTCAGATAATATCGGATGATAATCACCGGATAATCCTATTGCAGGAGTGTTCCGTATTTTATAAACGGCATCTATGCAAGGCAGGGCTTCAGTTACTCTAAAACCTTTTTTGTTGAGGATATTTTGATAACTGATGGTGTGTAAATCGGTAAAGCCTTCGCTGAACTCGATTTCGCGGTTTCCAACCGTAATCGAACGATAGGTCCGTTGGCCTTTGGCTTTCACCGAGGCCGGTATATCGTTGTAGTCGATACTAAGGAACCACCGTACCCTGGCTTTCTTTAGTTGCAGAAATCCGGCGGCTTTATGGGTTTCGCTGATATGAACCACGCTGTGTTCAATGCTCCCGAATATCCACATCAACATGTCGAAGAAATGAACGCCAATGTTGGTAGCCACACCTCCCGATTTTTCGGAGCTCCCTTTCCAGCTGTAATCGTACCATTTACCACGACTGGTAATATACGCCAGATCGATATCGTAAATTTTACCTGAAGTGTCGGCATCAATTTCGTTTTTCAGGGCAATAATGGCCGGATGAAGCCTGAGTTGCAGTATATTATAAATGTTACACCCACTTTCGGTTTCCATTTTTTCGAGTGCCTCGATATTCCAGGGGTTCAGCACCAGAGGCTTTTCGCAAATGGCATGGGCGCGGTTGCGCAGGGCAAACCTGATGTGTGAATCGTGCAGGTAGTTGGGTGAGCAGATGCTGACGTAATCAATTTTCCGGTCGGTGTACCTTAGCCGGTCAATGTGCCTTTCGAAGCGCTCGAATTCGTAAAAGAACTCGGCTTCCGGAAAGTAGGAGTCCAAATAACCAACGCAATCGAATTTATCGAGGCACGAAATCAGGTTATTGCCGGTTTCTTTAATCGCTTTCACATGCCGAGGGGCAATATATCCTGCAACACCAACCAGTGCAAAGTTTTTAGGTTCACTCATGATTTCTGTATTTTTCTTACAACGCCGTTTTCTAACCGATACTCTTCATGGCTTTCGGGACAGAATGCCACCCCGTTTGCATCGAACTTCAGTTTATGGCCATATTCGCTCATCCACCCGGTCTGACGTGCAGGGTTTCCCACAACGAGGGCGTAAGCAGGTACCGTTTTGGTTACTACAGCTCCGGCACCGATAAATGCAAATTCGCCGATATCGTGACCGCAGACAATGGTAGCGTTTGCGCCAATGCTGGCTCCTTTTTTAACGATGGTTCTTGCATATTGCCCGCGACGATTCACCGCGCTGCGTGGGTTCACCACGTTGGTAAACACCATCGACGGACCCAGAAAAACATCATCCTCGCAAATTACCCCTGTATATATCGACACATTGTTCTGCACCTTTACGTTGTTGCCCAACACCACTTCGGGCGACACAACCACGTTCTGTCCGATATTGCAGTTTTCGCCAATGGTACAGTGGCTCATGATATGCGAAAAATGCCAGATACGGGTTCCCTTACCAATGGTACAGTTTTCGTCAACCACAGCGGTTTCGTGCACTATATAGGGGCTGTCGCTCATAAAAAAGTTTTCACAAAAATACACGTTTTTCTGTAAAAGCGAAACTAAGTTTTTAGCGTAACAGTGTTAACTAAAGTTTTAGCACTCGCAGGTTAACCCATGCCTGACCAGTGAAAATTCCCAGCATGTACATACCGGATGCCAGGTGTGAAATGTTGATTGCGGAATCGCTGCCGGTATTACCCGAGAGTACACATTCTCCTGCCACTGAATATAGCCTGAAATCTTGGTTTTCATTCCCACCTTCGATTCGTATGCAGTCCGACGCAGGGTTGGGAAATATACGTATTGTTGATGTCGTATGCGCAGTAATACCCACGTTCAGCAGGTCGTCGCAGTCGTAAGGAGTACCCCATTCGGTATTGTCTTTTTTGAAGTAAACAAGCTCAGAAATATTAGTACCGACAAAACCATTATTTCCATGATAATAGCCTCCGAGTCCTTTAATGTAGTATCCACCTCCACCCCCATCATAATACAAGTATGTCAGATATTCGTCATAATAATCATTAAAGATATGCGGACTATAGTATTTTGTATTTGTTGAGGATGTAAACCATGTTATTAATCCTGTATCACCAAAAGGCTCAAGTGGCAACCGGTTTAAATCTGAATTTTCAGGGCTAGAGAACACAATTTTTTGGGTAACAGTATCTTTGCTTGCGTTCACCGTATAAGATTGAGAATTTCCATCAAATTGGTTGTATTCTGTCCGCTGACACCGTTCAATGGTAAATAGCAGGGTGTCGTCGTTATTTATAAAATCACGTCCCAGATACTTGTTAATAATGCTACTATATTGGTAGTAGCCATTAGGCCCCATCATAGAATTTGTTTCACCAATATGCAGTTCATCTCCGGGATGAATATCAAAGATTTCTCGCGCTGTAATATTTTGAAAGCCCAGTTCAGGTTCGGCAATCCCGATGAGGTGATACATGTTGCTTTCGTGATACAGTCCCCAGGAATCGTAAGTAGCCGGGTGGAACGGGAAGTTATAGAAATCGGTGATGGTAACAAAACCATAGTTTTTGCTTAGCTTAAGCAGGCATCCCAGCACCATATTTATACTGTCGCCACAGGAAGCACCTGACCAGTATTCTCCATCAGTTTTTTTAATCCGCAGCTGAATGGTCTTCACCGAATCGGGAATACCGAGCACTTCTTCGATGCCCATTTCCACAACGGTGGCCTCCACCCAGTTGCCGCCGGTATAGCGGAAAACTTCCCAGCTGTCGTTAAGCTGGGCTTGAGTTTCGATTCTGACTTCGCGGTTGTTGCGGTTATAAAAGAGGTAAGTGCCACCCGGAATTTCCGAAAATTTGTTTCCGGTCCAATGACCACCCAATTCAAAGTAATCGTATCCGTTTACCAGTGGCCTGATCATACGAAAACCGAAATAGTCGGTTGTGTCGCCATGCTGATACACCGAATCGATGCGAATCGGATAGACCTCCGACAAGTCGCTGTAGAAGTGGCTTATAGTTTCGGTTTTTATGCATTGCCAGTTTTGTGCACTCAGCCAAAGCGAAGGAAACAGCAGCAAAATTGCAGAAAAGCTCAGAAAACGCTTCATTTTGGTTTGTTGGTTATTTCTTAGGCAAATATACGATAATTCAGGTCTAATGTCAGATGTCAGATGTCAAATGTTTTGAAAATTCTTTGTAAAAGAAAATATTGCTATCACCAGCAAATCAACATTTGACATCTGACATGATTAATACTCGTCGTTTTCGGTCATCCAGATTGCATTGTTGCGAATGGCTTCTTCGAGAGGAACCCCTTGTTCAGCAGCCTGACGGGTTATCAGGGCAAGCCACTGCTCATCGCTTTTTATACTGTAGATATAGAATTCGACGCTACCCAAAGGGGCAGTTGATTCGCGCAGTTGTGCCTCATTGAGCAGTTCGGCTGCAAGAGCTTTGTTTTTTCTTACGGCAGCATCATACACTTCCAGGAATTGGTCGTGGTCTTTGGTAATGTCGTTCTGATAGTAAAAAACACCATCGGCTTTGTAGGCCGGGTTAAAGAGCTTGTAGGCCATGTCTTCGAAATTCCAGAAGGCAGTGTACATAAAGGTTTCGGCACATTCGAGCACGATGATGTCGCGCTTCATAATTTCTTCTTTAATGTTCAGGTTGTAGTTATACAATTCCTGTGTGTAATATTCGGGATATACCATTACATTGTAGTACCAGAAACGGTAATCTTTAAACAGGTACTCACCGAGGCCGTATTTCAGCCAGTGGAATATGTAACTGTCGCCAACTATTAAGGCATTAATCTCGGGTGTAACAGTATCGGCATTGCTGAACTTCGGGTAAGCGAGGGTAGTTTCATTCAGCGGGAACATCAGGTTCATCAGGTCGCCTGTGTCGTAGTCCTCTCCCCTGGGTTGATGTGTTTTATCGATACCGGAAACCGTAAGCGCGGGTACTTTTTTTCCGGTCAGTTGCGAAATATGGTTTACAAAGGTATCGAGGGCAAGATACATTCCGTAGTCGCTCCAGTGTACACCATAGGTGGGGTAAAGGGGCCAGGATGCCGTGTCTTTCATCTGCATGAAACAGGCTTGCAGATCGAGGGTGTTGATTCCCAGTTCGGCGCAGGTTTGCTTGAAGCACCGGTAGTTGGTGTTCCCGTGTTTGTTTTGCTGATACCTGTCGGGAATAAATTCGTGAAAAAATGAGGCTTTACCGGGTGCCAGCACTACCAGCAAATCGATGCCTGCCCGTGCCAGTGTGTCCTGAATATATTTAATGCGTTCACAACGCTGGCGGATCAGCTCTTTGCCAATGAAATACTCACCATTGTATTCACGGATATAATCGGTCTGAAACAACTGATTGTTTTTGCCTATCACGACCGTTTTTGCAGTTGATTTTGAGAATAACCTGTAGTTAACTTCGTTGTACATCCGGATTAATGGAGCCCTGAACACGGTATTGTTGTCGAGGTAAGCTCCGAGACTATCCTGAAACTCAGCACTCATCCAGGTTTTAAGGGTAAATCGCGGACGCTGATAGGTGCTTGCAAAACCCTTGAGGGGTTCAAACCTCAGGTGAATAAATCCGGTGTTTTCAATAAGGGCCGTCAATAAAAGTATGGCAACTATGAATCCGAACAATATGTGTTTGTAGCGGCTTTTCATATCATGCCATTATTACGTGTATATTGCGAAACATCCTCATGACTTACCGGTATCAGAATCTGAAATATATAAACGGGTTAAAACCCGATGCAGTAATGGAAGCCAGACAGATAATCAGCAATACGATAACCACTAAGGCCATGATGAAATATCCAGCCGTTGTGTAGTTTGAGTAGAGGATGCGTTTTTCGATATTCAGTCCGAAGCGGAATGCCGTGAGGAAGGAGAATGCTGCTGCAATGGCGAGCATAGCCCAGAACTCGCGGTCGAAATACTCCATACCGCCAAAGTCGAAAGCAAACATCCGTCCGATAAAGTCGAATGCATACTGTAAATCGACACTCCGGAAAAATACCCAGCCGATGATGGCCAGCAAAAAGGTGATGAGGGTGCTCGGGAGTTTGCCGATTTTTTCGAAGAACTTCAGCAGGAACAAGCGGTCGAGAATCAGGAACAGGCCGTGATAAGCACCCCAGACTACAAATGTCCACGATGCCCCATGCCATAGTCCCGAGATAAGAAAAACCACCCAGAGGTTAAAATATAGCCTCCATTGGGCACTCACCCGGTTTCCGCCAAGGGGAATGTATAGGTAGTCGCGCATCCAGCGGCCGAGGGTCATGTGCCAGCGCCTCCAGAATTCGGTGATACTACGGCTGATGTATGGGTTGTTGAAGTTTTCGGGAAATTTGAACCCGATCATTCGACCAATACCAATGGCCATATCGCTGTAGCCCGAAAAATCGAAGTAAATCTGAAAGGTATAGGCCAGAATGCCAACCCATGCTGTAGCACTCGACATATCGGCAGGTTGCATGGCAAAAATGCGGTCGGCTTCGGCGCCCATTACGTTGGCAATCAAAACTTTTTTGGCAAGACCAATCACAAAACGGTAGAAACCGAGCAGGCGGTTGTCGATGGTTTCGTTGGCAGAACGGTCGCGTATCTGGTCGGCAACTTCGTGATAGCGCACAATGGGTCCGGCAATAAGCTGCGGGAACAGGAGTATGTACAGACATAAATCCCAGGGATTATCGAGCGGTTTGTGCTTGCCCCTGAACACATCGATACTATAGGTAAACTTCTGGAATGTGAAAAAAGAGATCCCGATGGGCAGGGCTATTTTTGTCCAGTGCAATGCCCCGGCGCCAAATGCCGACAACACCACATTGAAGTTCTCGACAAAGAAGTTCATGTACTTAAAGTACACCAGCATGCCGATATTCAGGATTATGGTTGCGGTGAGCAACCAGCGTCTGGCCCCCGGCGAGGCGGTGTACATGGCCTTAACAATGTAGAAGTCGAGAAAAACTGAGCCCAGCACTACAAAAATGAATGAAGGGGCACCCCAGGCGTAGAAGATTATACTGGCAACAAGGGCAATAGGGTTTTTGAAGCGTTTATCGGCCAGATAGTAGAGTACCAGAAATACCGGGAAGAAATACAGGAGAAAAATGCTGCTGCTGAATACCACGTTACAACGATTATTTAGTGATGCATCCCAAAATTTTAATGCGTAAAAATAGATAATAGTTCAGAAAAAACAAGGGGGATGAATGATGAGTATGATAATTCAATAATACAAATTATTAAAAGTACTAAATTTTTATTTTATCGCAGCAATATGCTGTTTGAACTGGTAATTGTCAGTCGGGCGGATTAACAAGCTTACGCTATCACAGCTTCATTTCACGCTGAAGCCATTTTTTAAAAACGGGGTCGGGAATCAAGGTGCGTTTCCCTGTAATGTCGATAAGCTCTTTTTGTTCCAGCGCTTTTTTTATACGCGTAACATTGGCCGATGAGCCCAGGTTGTATTTAGCAATAGCCGATGCAGTGCTGAGCTCTGTTTCAACACCATCAGCCAATGCCCTTAAAAGATTCAATTGGTAGCCCGACAGGTTTTCAAGATATCTATAATACAATGTGCTGTTCTGGTTGAGAAGTTCATTGTAAGCCTGATTGAATGTTTCGTCGGAGGCTGATTCGTTTGATAATGACCACACCAACCATGCAAGGTGCTGTACGTAAGAAGAATGGTTTTCGACCGATTCACAAATTTTTAATGCGATTTCGGGGCTAATGTTCTTTCCTGTTTTTTCAAATCGTTCGCAGATGTATGCGACCCAATGCGGTGTGTCAATCTTGGGCAGGTACATTAATTCGCCAAACTTATAGAATGGCATACTGGGCTTTGAGAATATTTCGCTCAGAAAGTGCATTTTGCTCCCATACAAACAATAGCTTGCGTCGTTTTGTAATTGCCATACACTTCGCAATTTTTTCTGAAAGTTCTTGGAGTCCGAAAAATCTGATATTTGTTGAAATTCATCTATGCAAACAATGATTTTGATGTTTTTTGCCGCTGCAATTTTTTGCGGCAGATTGAGAATATCCTGTTCGGGTTGAAGATTTTCGGAGAGATCAAGCGACAGCGAAAAATCGTTTACAGGGTCAACGCCAAAATTTAGGCGTGGCGATAATCGTGATAGGAATTGCTTTACATTTCCGGCCCATTCTTCCCAGCGCGAGGCAGTTTGCCGAATCATTTCGGTAGAGAACATCCGGTAGAAGTCTTCTTCGCATCGGCAAAAAAAAGCGTCCATACAAACCACCTTTATATTTTCGCAGGATTCGTTAACCTGAATTGCAACCTTTTGTACCAATGAAGTTTTTCCCCACCGGCGTGGCGATACTAATATAGTATTTATGCCGTGTTCAAAGTTCATTCTCAGCCGGGCAGCTTCTTGCTCACGGTCGGTAAAATTCTCGTTGCTGGTAGCTGATCCAAAAACAAATGTTTGACTCATACGCTGCGGTTTCATAAGGTTAAATCATCACAAATATAATAGCATTTTTAATTACTAACAACTCTGTTAGTAACAAAGTTGTTAGTAACAAAGTTGTTAGCCATATAAAACACAGAAAATCAGAGAGAAAAGATTATTTAATTCTAATTTGTCATACGAAAAAATACGCATAAAAAAAGCCGGAAAACTCCTGTTGGGTGTCTTCCGGCTTATGGTTCAATTGCAATTATTCAATAAAGCTAACCCAGCCAAATGGGTCTTCCACATCACCGAACTGAATGCCCACGAGGGTTTCGTACAAGCGTGTTGAAACGGGTCCGGGGATTCCGTCTTTGCAGAAGTGATACACGTGCCCCGAGTCAAGGTCGTTGATTTCGCCGATGGGTGAAATTACGGCAGCAGTACCACAGGCGCCCACTTCTTCGAATGTGCTGAGTTCGTCTTCGGCCACCGGACGGCGCTCGGTTTTATATCCCAGGTGTTCGGCCAGCTGCAGGAGGCTCTTGTTGGTGATGGAAGGCAGGATTGAGGTACTCTGGGGTGTGATGTAGGTGTTGTTTTTGATGGCAAAAAAGTTTGCAGCGCCAATTTCGTCAATATATTTTTTCTCTTTGGCATCGAGGTACATGGGTGCGCCGTAGCCGGCTTTATGCACACGCTCGCCGCCACGCAGACTGGCTGCATAGTTGCCGCCGACTTTCAGGGTTCCGGTGCCCAGTGGGGCTGCCCGGTCGGAGTCGCGCACGATGGCTATTTTTATGGGTTTGAAACCACCCTTGAAATAAGGGCCTACCGGAGTAACAAAAATCATGAACATATATTCGTCGGAGGGGCTTACACCCACCTTGGGGCCACTTCCGAACAGGAAGGGCCTGATATAGAGCGATGCTCCGCTGCCATAGGGCGGAACAAATTCTTTGTTTTTCAGAACCACTGTTTTTACCATTTCGTAGAACAGGTCTTTGGGCACCGGCTGCATCAGAATTCCATCGGCAGAATTGTGCAGGCGCTGCCAGTTTTCTTCCCAGCGGAACAAACGGATGCGCCCGTCTTTGCCACGATACGCCTTGAGCCCTTCGAAGGCTTCCTGTCCGTAGTGCAACACAGTAGCGGCCATGTGTATGTTTACAAATTCAGAGTCGGTAACTTCGGGTTTGCTCCAGGCTCCGTTCTTAAAATATGCGCGGATATTGCAATTGGTTTTTACGTATCCGAAAGGCAATTGCGACCAGTTTAAATCAACCATAGTAATAAAATTTTGCGGTTAATAAGCACACCAAAATTAGGCTTTATGCTTGAATTATCCTAATATCAGGGTATGTTTTGTACCATAAAGAATTAGTTGCAATTTTTACGCTGGCGATAAAGCGACCGGTATTAATTGCTGTTTTACTGGTGAAAATTTTCATTACCTTTACAGGCAAATCAATACGTAACATCATTACCATGAAAACGAATCCCAGGACAGGCATTGCAGTTATTTTTGCCTGTATTTTGCTGTTTGTTGTTGCCGGATGCAACGAAGATTCAAATTTTTTCGAAACACTTTTTAGCAAAAAAGTGAAGATTTCAGGGAAAATAGACCGCTCGAAAAGCGGTTCTTCCGATAACCAAAAAAACACCGACAACGACTACACCCTTGATCAGGCCGAGAAAGTTTTGATTTTTTACGGACGAAAATATGATTTGGTTAATATTCGTAACGATGGTTCGTTTTCGGGGCGTGCACCTCTGGGCAGTGCTACTGCGGTGGCATTTCTCACCGAAAACAACGAATTTATCGGAAACCTGTTTGTAGGTGGTATCAATTTTTTACCCTTGGTTTCGGATAATGGCGAATTAAGCGAAATCGACCTGGAGGAATTAACCCTCGATGGCGACCGGGTGATTCCTGCCAACGATCCGCTGGGAAGTCAGATTATCCTCAGTGAGGCAGAACTTGAGTTTATGAATGAAGTAGGGGCTTATTATCGTTCGCTTTCGAAAAATATCGACATGAATAATAATATTACGCCTGATGTAATGGAACATGGCATCATCGACATAACCATCTGCTCAAATTTCTTTGCCGGAAAATTCGGGGTTAACAACAGCGCTGCAGAATTGGGTTCGTTCGATGCAAGTTCCATCAATTATACGATTTTTATGGAAGGTCCTATCGAGTGGATATCATCTTCCGACAACAGTATTCCCGAAAATGCCTATATATCGGGTCCAGCCGACGATCCTTGTACCGACCTGCGCAATGCCGGTAATTCGTATTCCAACAACAGCAATTTTAAGGTGAATTTTGCAAGGGGTCTCAATGATGGCGTATTTTTGCCTTTTCCGGCCGGTATTTATACCCTGCATATTGACAATCAGGAGTTTACGTTTTATTATTCAAACCTGAACACATTCAATTATTGGGTGCTGGCAATTCCTACACTTATTACCAATAGTGAGAATCAGGTAACCCATATTCAACTTCACTATCAATTTCCGGATGGAACCGAAATTGACCCGCAAAGACTTCTAAGCACGGGTATTAGTATCGATATTTCCGGCGAAAATTACAATAATATTTTATCGCAGTTGTATGAATCTGGAGATGGCTCAGATCCTGAATATGACTACCACAATATAGAACTCGAAACACCGATATCCCTTGATGATATTCAATCGGTAAGAATTGGATATGGCGATTTGTTTGGCAACGAATGTGGCAATTCGTGGGGTAAGCAGTTAACGCAATACAAGAAGAAATGAGGTTATTAGCATTTTAAGGTCAGTTCTTTTACGAAAAATCGTAATTAGTAGGGCTTGTTACTGAATCCCTGCGGCTCTTTTTATGAATTTCGAAATATCGGTATTGTCGATATACCCTTCGAATAAATGGCTGCCCACGCCGATTGAGAACACGGGCACAGGTATTCCGCTGTGATAATATGTGGTAAAACCCACAGCGGCATTGCGCGACACAATGCCAGCTGCTGCGGCTGCAACCGGATGATTGCCCCCGTACAGGATTTTTTCTTCGGTATCGCTTAATATTATGATTTTGTTGGCGTAATCGTAGGCTGCTTTCAATAATTTGAGGTCGGAATCCGAAATCTCAAAATCCTCGTTAAAAAAGTCGGTTCTCAATAATTCGAGTACTTTTTCGAATGATGCACCATCGGCCATGATTTTTCTGATTTTTGGCTCGATATACCAGGCTGATGCTTTCTGCAATGCAAGGTTTTGTGGTTTCAGGGTATACTCATAGGGGCTATAACCCAGCGACATTCCTCCGGTTTCGTGGTCAGCGGTAACAATTATCAGGGTTTCGTCGGGATATTTGCGGTAGAAATCGAGGGCCACACCCACAGCAGCATCAAGGTCAAGTACTTCGGTAACCACTCCGCTGGCATCATTGTAGTGGGCTGCCCAGTCGATTAAGCCACCTTCGGCCATAATAAAGAAACCTTCGGGCCCATACAATTGCGAAATAGCTGCTTCGATGAGGTTGGCCATTTTGTACCCCCCCATTTCGTCGCGGTCCATGGCAAATGGCATCTCGGCATCGTTCATCAGCACGGGATTTAAAAGTATGGTTTTGCCATCGGTTTTAAAATTCCCTGTGTCCACCGAGTCACGCACCACACGATAACCATGCTGGGCTGCCATATCATATAAATCGGGCTGATCGCCTTTTCTTCCTTTAGGATATTTAAAACCACCACCTGCAAAAAAATCGATATTACTTTCGGTTAACTGCTTGCCAATTTCGTAATAATCGGAGCGTTTTCCCGAATGGGCATAAAAATCGGCAGGAGTGGCATGGTCGATACTCACCGTAGTGATAATTCCTGTTTTCATCCCTACTGCAGCACAATCGGTTGCCAGACTTTTTGAATTACTGCCATCGGGTCGTAGGCCGATATTGCCGAAATTGGTTTTTTCGCCCGAAGCAATGGCTGTTCCCGAAGCAGCACTGCAGGTTATATAGCTGTCGGTGCAATACGTACGGCAGAGTCCGGCAACGGGCATTCCGGTAATTTGTAATTGATGTAAGCCAATTTGATTGTCGGAGGCCGAAAGATATGCTTCGGTTAACGCAGTATGTGCTAATCCCATGCCGTCGCCAATAAATAAAAACACATATTTTGCCTTAGGCGCAGTTTCGATGTTTTTACTGATTTTTGGACTGCACGACATCACTACGAGCCATATCATCATCCCTGCTAAAAATTTCAATTTCATTTGCAAACTAATTTTATCCACTATTTCCACTGCAAAAATAGCGTGATTTAGCTCAGGAATACTAAATTTGGGATTTATTTAAGATAAAAGTAATATTGGTAAAACATGGAACACAAACTTCACATCTACAACACCTTAACACGACAGAAAGAACAATTTATACCCTTGCACGAGCCCCATGTGGGTTTGTATGCTTGCGGTCCGACTGTGTATGGCGATGCCCATCTGGGTCATGCCCGGCCTGCCATCAACTTCGACGTGTTGTTCCGTTTTCTTAAATATTCAGGCTACAGAGTGCGCTATGTCCGCAATATTACCGACGTGGGTCATCTTGAAAACGATGCCGACGAAGGGGAGGATAAAATTGCCAAGAAGGCACGCCTCGAAGCCCTCGAACCCATGGAAGTGGTTCAGTATTTTACCGACAGGTACCATAATAACATGGATGCCCTCAATGTACTCAGGCCGAGTATCGAACCCCGTGCATCAGGGCACATCATCGAACAGATAGCACTTACACAGACAATTCTCGATAAGGGTTTCGCGTATATTTCGAATGGATCGGTGTATTTTGATGTTGAAAAATATAACCGGGAATTCCGTTACGGAAAACTGTCGGGCAGGGTTCTCGAAGAGTTGTACAGCACAACCCGCGAACTCGACGGACAAAGCGAAAAACGTAATTCCTTCGATTTTGCCTTGTGGAAAAAAGCATCTGCAGAGCACATAATGCGGTGGCCTTCGCCATGGAGCGATGGTTTTCCGGGCTGGCACATGGAATGTTCAGCCATGGGAATGAAGTATCTTGGTGAAGAATTCGATATTCACGGGGGTGGCATGGACCTGATGTTCCCACACCACGAGTGCGAAATTGCACAAAGCACCGCTGCCCTGGGTAAGGAAACCGTAAGGTACTGGATGCACAATAACATGATTACCATCAATGGTCAGAAAATGGGTAAGTCGCTGGGAAATTTCATTACGCTCAACGAAGTTTTCAGCGGAAATCACCCATTGCTGGAGCAAGCCTATAGCCCAATGACCGTCAGGTTTTTTATTCTGATGGCTCATTACCGCGGTACCCTCGATTTTTCGAACGAGGCATTACAGGCAGCCGAGAAGGGACTGGCACGTTTGATGAAAGGTCTCAGCCTGCTTGGAAATATTAAAGTATCAGCAACTCCGGGCTACAACCCCGATGAACTCGAAAAGAAACTCTTCGACGCCTTAAACGACGATTTGAACAGCCCGATGGCTATTGCCCACCTGTTTGATAGCCTGAAAAACATCAACAATCTGGTTGCGGGTTCCGAAACCATTACTGCCAAGGACCTCGAAAAACTGAAGTCGCTGTACCACAGTTTTGTGGTTGATATTTTGGGACTGATGCCTCAGCAAGAAAGTCATGATGCCCTGCTGAAGAATGTGGTTGATATGATTTTGAATATCCGCCTCGAAGCAAAAAAGGATAAAAACTTTGCCTTGTCTGATAAAATTCGTGATGAACTCACTAAATCGGGAATACAGGTACGCGATAGCAAGGAGGGATTTGAGTGGGAAATAGTATAGTACCCGAAAAATGAATGTTCCATTTAACGATTTAACCGGACTGCATTCCGGAATACGGGCCGAAATTGATAATGCCATTGCCGGAGTTATCGAAAGCAGTGGTTTCGTTCTCAGCCGCCAGGTGAGTGAATTTGAGACTGCTTTTGCAGCCAAACTGGGTGTGAAACATTGTATTGGTGTTGGTAATGGTACCGACGCACTGGTGGTTTGCTTGAAAATGGCAGGGGTAGGTGCTGGCAATGAAGTGATCATACCGGCCAATACTTTTATTGCCGGGTCTGAGGCCATCAGCCTGTGCGGTGCCACACCGGTTTTTGTTGATCACAACCGTTTTTACACCATCGACACGGAAGCCATCGAAGCCCGGATTACCTCACGTACAAAAGCTATTTTGCCCGTTCACCTCTACGGACAGGCTGCCGATATGGAAAACATTGTTGCTCTGGGGAAAAAACACAATATTCCGGTAATCGAAGATTGTGCCCAATCGCATTTTGCAAGCTGCAACGGAAAATACACAGGCAGCTTTGGCTTCGCAGGATGCTATAGTTTTTATCCCGGGAAAAATCTTGGAGCCCTGGGCGATGGTGGCTGCATTGTAACCAACGACGACAATCTGGCGTTACGCATCCGAATGTATTGCAATCATGGGTCGGCAGGTCACCTCAAACACAGCATCGAAGGGAGCAACTCGCGCCTTGATGCCATTCAGGCTGCTGTTCTGAATGTAAAACTCAGGTATATTGATGCCTGGAATGCTGAGCGAAACCGCATTGCCAGATTGTATGAAAATTTGTTGGAATCATGTCGGGAGATTGAACTCCCGATTACAGCACCCGGAAATTATCATATTTTTCACCTGTATGTAATTGCTGCCAAACGCCGCGACGAACTGAAAGATTATCTGTTAAAATGTGGTGTGCAAACCGGTTTGCATTACGAAAAAGCACTCCCGTTCACACCATGCTACGCCGGATTAAAGCATCAGCCCGACGAGTTCCCTGTTTCCTTTAAAAATCAGTCACGGCTGCTGAGTTTGCCAATTTACCCCAATATGAGTGATGAGCAGGCTGCCTATGTGGCGCAATGTATCCTAGATTTTTACTATTAAACTAAAATTCGCCCCGGTAACCCAAATCGTTGGCTGATTTGTTGTTTTGCCTGAGTGTATCTGTTTCATATGAACCATTACTGGTTTGAAATGTCGGGCTTACTTCTATCACACTTACGTCATCAATATAATAGTAGGCATAGTTAAATTTTGAGTCTACATTTTGCAAGGTGTACAGAGTGCTGTAATTGTAATTGTAATTGCCGAGCGTAAGGTATTTCTCACCACCTTTGGCTTCGTACACCCCTTCGATGGCTACCCAGAAAGTTTGATTAATCAGGAAATTACCTCGGGTATTTTTAATTGTTGGAGTATAATCGAGCACATTGTTATCGTTCTGACGAATTTTTTCTGTCGACAGCATAGCCCCCACAGCATCAACGGCGTAACGCGATTTTGAAGAATTGCAAACCCAGAAGCGGATTCGGTAGGTTTTTCCTTTTTCGAGAGGCTGTTTCAACTCAGTGGTGATATACTCACGGTAATCGAGGGGTTTTGTCCCGGTAATTTTATTTTCTTTGGTGAAGCTTTCGCGCAGAATAAGTCCGGCATAGCCGTAACCTGATTTGGCAAATATCCTTCCTGCAAAATTGCTTGGAACACCGGCATCGCCTTTACTGCAGGCGTTGTAGTAGTCGGGAGTGCCTTTTGAGGGAACATCCCACGAAGGAATAAGTTTTTTAATGGGTCGTTCGGTAAAACCCGATGGGCAAATATTGAAGTCTTCGAAATCGCCGTTAACAACCAGTTCTGTTCCAGTCTCAACATATACCGGTTCGGGTTTGATAATGGTAACAAAGTGCGGGACGATTTTTTGCGGCGGCGGTGTATCGGAAGGCTCAACGAGTGCGGTATTGAGGGGCTCCAGGGGTTCAATTACCGAAACCGGATGTAAGGGATTGGAGTTCATGGTTTCGAAACGATTAATTATTCTTGCCTCAGCCGGACCCGGAACATGCACCACATAGCGCATGAGGGCTACAAGTTCGTTTCGTTGAGCAATTTGTTGGGTTGGCAAGCCCGATTCCTTATCGAAATCAATTAATATTATTGCTGTGACCCCGGTCAGAACCGCAATTGATAAAAGTAGCAGACCTATTGCTCCGGTGTTTTTACGACGTGGTAATTGTCTTTCGATATCATTCCAGATATCGGGCGATTCGATTTCGGGCAAACCCGATATGGCATTTTTTAAGTGATTCGTTTCCATAGCTATCGGTAGTTTTTCAGTGTTTCTTTCAGTTTGCGTTTGGCGTAAAATAGCTGCGACTTCGAAGTGCCTTCGCTGATTCCCAGCATATCGGCAATTTCGCGGTGCGAGTAACCCTCCACCTCATACATCATGAAAACAGCCCGGTATCCGTCGCTGAGTTCCATTATTGCACGGTGAAGTTCTTCACCGGTAAATTCAGCATCAAACCCGACCGTAGTATCGGGAATGTTTTCTTCGCCTGTGAAATTCATGCGACGAATTTTTTTTAATGCCGATCGTACCATAATGGTTTTGATCCAGCTACCCAAACCGGCATCAGCCCTGAACTTAGAAATGTCGCGGAAAACCGAAACGAACCCATCCTGCAGGGCATCGCGTGCATCTTCGTAATTTCCGGTGATGCGCACACACAACGAAAACATGCGGTGACGATAGGCTTCGTACAGCTCTTTTTGTGCGCTGCGGTTGTTGTCGATGCAACCCCTCACTAATATGTCTTGTCGTTGTGTTTCCATGATGTTCTGCTATAAAGGGCTTCGAAACATCGAAAAGGTTGTATGGTGTAATACGAAAATAACGAAATTTTGTTGAAAATAATATTTGGATGCAAGTCAATATGACTAAAATGTCCTGCTATAATTTAGTTATTGATGTTTTTGGTGATTGTATAGGTGTTGTTTAAATCTGTTATGATGTTTTTATAATTTGATTTAGTGTTTATTCAAATTGTTATGGTGTTTATTTGATTTGTTTTAGTGTTTATCCAATTTGTTGTGGTGTTTTATCAATTTAAATTAGTGTTTATCCAATTTGTTATGATGTTTTATTAAATTGTTTTAGTGTTTATTCAATATGTTGTAATGTTTTATCAATCTGTTATGATGTTTTATCAATTTGTTTTAGATGCTTAATGTTGAGAATGAAAAGTGAATGTGATGTGCAATGTGTGGAATGTTTCTTAATGATTTTGGAATTTGGGGAATGATGGATTTAAGGGGTCAATTTCGTGAGATTATCGTGCAATGGTTCTCGCAAAGTTGACGTAAATTAATTGTAGGTGGGCAAAATGCGGTATTGTTTGGCGTAGAACATCATTTGCTTTTCGAAACTGTTGGGATAGCTAATGTTTACGTCGATCCACTTTCCGTCTTTATACACCGCTTCCATTTGTGGTTGAATAAATCCGCTGTAGGGAGCCAGATTCAGTTTTGCGTACCGGTCGAGCACTTCGCGGTGTAATTTCTGGTCAACGGGAGCCCCATAGGTTTCGACGAGTGCTTTCCCGGCTTCGTAATCGCCTTCCGACTTAATGCGTTGCACTTCGCGCAACAGTTCGCCGAACAAAACCCTCAGCTTCTGGTAATCGTTAATTCTAAAGAATGTTTTTCCATCGACTATTACTTTTTCGATTACCTTATCGGCTTTTCCCTTTTCGTAGCACCAGTGGCTGATGAGCGAACGGCAACGCATGTGGGCCTGAACGATATTTTGTCCGGGTTCGATACGCACCAGTTGCTGCAATAAACCACCGATAATGTATTTGTCGTAGGCGGCATAACCGGTGGCAAGGGTATCCATCAAACGGAAATCAACCAAGGCTGGGTCGGTCAGGTAGTACAAGGCCACTAAATCGGCACGGGCTTCTTCGAGGGCAGAGGAATAGCTTTTGAGTGTTTCTTTGGGCGTGGCTACCCCGGGCATCAGCTTTCCGCTCCCGTGGCCGATAACTTCGTGCAAGGCTGTGTGAATTTTACCGGAATATGCTCCAAATTCCTCGATGCGCTTCTTTTGTTCGGGTAAGAAGAAAGCGTCGAGCATTCCCGACGATTTTGATGCTTCGTCGTAGGCGGTTTCGATATTGCCCAGCGACACCGATTTGGAACCGTATTGTGCCCTTATCCAATTTGCATTGGGCAGATTTACCCCTATGGGGGTGGAGGGACTGCAATCGCCGGCTTCGGCCACTGCGTTTATTACCTTGTAGCTTACACCCACCACCTTGTTGCGTTTGTGCTCTTCCATAATGGGTGAATGTTGTTCGAACCATTCGGCTTTGGTCGAAATATTGGCGAATTTAGCAGTAAGTTCTTCATCGAGAACATACACTACGCTCTGCCATGCTCCTTTATATCCCAGCGGGTCGGCATACACTTCGATAAACCCGTTGGTAAAATCGATTCGCACATTGCTGTTTTTTACCCACATTATGCTGTACTCATCGAAGGTTTGCAAATCGCCGGTCCGATAAAAGTCAATCAGTTTACCGATTACTTCCTTTTGTGCAAGATTGTCGCAATACAGCTGTGCCTGACCGAGCCAATACACAATTTTACCGATGGCTGCCCCATACATTTCTTCGGATGTATAGGTTTTCTCGTAAATGCGCCCAGCTTCTTTTACCAGCTTTGTGTTTAAGCCATGTGAGACGGGTGTAGTGTCTTTTTTATCGATGCGCGAAGCATAGAACCTTTCGGCTTCACGCTGACTAAGGCCCTGATAATAGTTGGTAGCGGATGAGGCTATCAGGTCTTTTTCGGTATCCGATTCGGCCCTTACAGCTGCTATCCCGGGGTCGAAAAGGATTGGGATCAGCTTATCGAGCAAATCATCGGGGGTTTCGCCGGGTTGGAGAGGAAGCAATTCTGCCGGCACCGATAGTACCTGCTGTTTAAAAAATGCCTGACTAAATTCGGGTAAAAATTTTCGGTTGCTGTAGTGATGATGAATCCCGTTGCTGAACCAGAAGCGTTTCAGGTAGACCATGAATTTCTGCCATTCCGGATTTTCGGGGTCTCCCTTGTAGTTTTCGACGATTGCTTCGAGGGTACGTTTTATGCACAGGTTGTGCCGGTAATTCTGGTCGTAAAAAATTTCGCGACCCCAGTAGGCAGCCTCCTGCAAGCAATACAGCATTTTTTTATCGTTCAGGTTTAAGTTTTCGAACCCGGGAACCTGATAGCGCAAAATTCTGATGTCGGCAAACTGTTCCGACACATAATTAAAATTGTTGTCCTGCAATTTTGACCCGTCCTGGTTTTGGTTGTCACGATGACCGCATCCTGTCAGTACACCTGTAATTATCATAAATATCCCGATTTTGATTGATTTCATTGCAAGCGAATTTTGCGATAAAAATAGTGGTTTTTATCGCGCTGAAGCAAATATTCGCAAATGTGTCAGTAAATTTTGTGCAATGGCTGGTGGCCCGGACTTAAGGAAGCGAATCGGAAAGCACCATAATGGGTGTCTCAATGGTATTGCTTTTGTGCCCTGCTCTGTCTTTGATATACACCGAATATTTAATGGTGTCGCCGGCAAATGGGGGGTTAGAGTTCAGGTCGTGAACAATTATTTCGCCTTTCAGTGTTGGGTTGTTGCCTTCGCTTTCGAAGTAAGGAACGCGGAAATTAAGAGGCACTGCCAAATAAACCTCTTTGAAAACGCCATCCTCTTTAAGATATTTTTTAATGAAAACTGTCTTTAATGTGTCGGCTGCTGCTGTATCGCTGGTTGCCTGATATCCGATGTCACCGTCACCATCAACAAAACTGATACACAGCTCACCATTCAGCACAGGGTTGCCCAAGCCATCGACCGAATCGGTAAGTGTGAAATATTTCAACTCAATTTGTGGTTCGGGGGGATAGCTTTCGATGTGGAAACAGGCAGTAAACAGCAAACTTGCTGCAATAAATGCCAATATGTAAACTCCCCATTTCATCATGCAAATGTACGTATCTTTTGGTCAAACACCGAAAAAGGAATTTTATTGTTTGCCTATTAAATTACGCTGGCGTAACACCTCATAAACCACTACTCCCGTTGCCACTGAAACATTCAGCGAATCGAGAGAACCAAACACGGGTATTCCGATATTGAGTTCGCACTGATTCAGATTTACCGGTTCAATACCTTTATCTTCGGAGCCCATGACTATGGCCAGGGGTCTGTTGAAGTCGGCTTCAATATAAGGTGTATCGTTACTGCGTGTGCAGGCCACAATACTGAGACCGCTTTGACGGAGTGCCTTCAGGGTGTCGGAAAGATATTTTACACGGCACACCGGTACTGTGTTGAGGGCTCCGGCTGAGGTTTTTACAGCATCGGCGGTTATGCCCGGGTTATTGGTTGTGGTTATAATAATTGCGTCAACCCCGGTGCACTCTGCGGTACGTGCAATGGCCCCAAAGTTGCGTACATCGGTGATACCATCGAGTACCAGAAACAAAGGGTCACGACCGGAAGCAAATACCCGGTGTAAAACTTCCTCCCAGGGTTGATATTCCACGGGCGATACGATAGCCAGTACTCCCTGATGGTTTTTGCGTGTATATTTATTGAATCGTTCCTGTGGAATAAACTGAACCGGTATATTCAGGGGTTTGGCAAGGTTTATCAGTTGCCCGATAGCATCACTCAGCAGACCTTTACGAATGAAAATTTTGTTGATTTCAGTTCCCGATTTCAGGGCTTCAATAACCGGGTGTATTCCAAAAATAAATGTATCCATAATTAGACTTGATTATTAATTTACCGAAAAGGCTTTTCCTTTCAACCATGTTTCGATGGCTTGTGACCAAAGGGTTTGAAAGCGTTGTTCCCTTTCCAGAAAGTATTCGTTGTGGCTCAGGTAGTTGTTGTTTTTGCGAAATGTAAAAGCAATCGACGACAGTTCCGGATTATCGCCATAAATCCATTGTTCCGAATCGGGGCCCTTGTAAACGGTTCCAGGTGCTCCAAATATAATATAAATCATTCCGCGGTCGGTTTGCCAGCCAGGCTGGTAGGTGCCAAATAACTCATTGGCCATGGCAACGCGGTTGTAATAAATCCGGATTAACTCTTTCGACCTGCGTATATCGGGGGTAAGGCTCAGCCAGAATTTATCGAGTACCAGCTTCTTGTCGGCAGCCTCCATCATTTCGTTCCATTTGCGGGCATTTGTAAGGTATCGCAGGGGTTCAATCATAGCCTCTGCTGTCTTAATGTTTGGATACTCATTTCCAAGATTAGTTAAAGTTAACCCGGCATCAGGCGATTTTGATGTCGAAATAAAGTAAATACCTTTTTGACTGAAACGGATGGTGTCGCCGCTACGCATCGAATATACCGAATCGGGAACCGGCAATGCAGGTATTACAGTAGTCGCAAATGGCGACTGAGGCATAATATTTACCGGTTTAAAATGTGCAATAGTATAGATGGTATCTCCACTGAGTTTATTGTAAATTCGATAAATCCTTCCCGATTTCACATAGGGTTGAAACAGCGGTGACTTAAGTGAATCGGCTGTTTCAACAAAATAATGCTGATTGTTTCCAGCTATGGTGCGGTTAGTTTCAATCATTATACGACGGCTCACTTTGCGAACAGCATCTCCAAACAATACCACCAGGTTGTATTTTTTGCCTTTTTCGGTTTTAATATTTACATAGCTGATAAAATCGTTCGAACCTCCGCGTTCAACCCGATAATGCCATGATCCGCTGTCGACCAGCGCGGTTGTTTCAAAATCGCGCAATACATATTTAACGGTAACACTGATGATAGGTGTAGAATTTTCGGGTTCCTGATAGGCTACAAATTCGTTTTTCGATACTTTAAAAAACAGCGATGAGCTTGTGTCGGATGTGTGGTAAACAAAGCAGCCGGTGTGCAGGCCCGACTCAGCCGGATTGTAGAGCGAAGCCAGATTGTAGTTCCACGAATCACCGGTATGTGCCGGGGGTGCATAGCACGATGCAAGGCATAGTATTGCTCCGGCAATCAGTGTTAACCCGATATAGACAGGTTTATTCGCCCTCATCGTTATTGTTGGAAGTATTGTTGAATTTCCGGTCCATATCGCGTTTAAACTTACGATAGTAGGTTTCGCTGGTAAGGGCATACGAATAGGTTTTTCCTGTGTTTTTATCTTCAAAAAACCTTTCGCCTTCTTTGGTGTTGATGATGATTTCGTTGAATTCCGGATCAGATGACAATACGCTGAACAAACCACCAACATAACGGAAGTAGAACCATGTTTTGGTATCAACCTCGAGTAATATTTCAAAAATATCGCTGCGTTTTCCGCGTTCGGCCCTGATATATGAAAATACCGAACGGTTGATTGGGTTCTTTCCTGCGTTGATTATACTTACGGGTCCGGCGTGAATGAAAGCACCCATCCCATAATGCAACTGCATTTCGAGGTCGGTGAGTATGAGCATGTTTTCGAGCTCCGAAGGATATTTATTCATGTTGCCCAGACTCATGTTCGAGAACCACTCATCGGCTTTTTTTGTTCCCAGAAATTCGACCAGCGCCTGATCGTACATGTCGTTACGGGGGTTAATTCCTTCGAGACCCGGGTTTGTGTTCAGCACTTCGGCAAACCGCTTCCAGGCGTTGTTACTGAAAGGAGCATTAATCAGCATACTCAGAAACAAACTCACGGTATCGTCGGTATAATCGTATTCAAACTCACCAATGGCATTCAGGTTGAAAATTTCTCCGGGTTTACTCAGATCGAATTTACCCTCGCCGGTAACTTTACATTGCTCTCGATACACAGTCAGCAAATTTCCGGGCAGATTGGGCTCTTCAATCTTTTCGCGAGATCCGATCATGTAAGCTTTTTCATCTTTATCGTAATAGAGAAAGCCATGCGACTGAAACATGCTGATATCGTAGGCAGTATAGGTTCTCGACAGAAATGCAGGATATGCCCGGCCTGTTGATTGCATTACCAAGCCGTTGGCAATCCGCTGATTGTTGATGTCGAGCGGGAGTGAGTCAACCGGAATATAAATATCGGTAGGATCAATCACTGCCGAAAACTTAATCCATTGCGACTTAATTGTATCACAACCGGTACCCACCTTGGCTGCACCGATAAATTCAAGATTCTGACGACTTGCTGCAATGCGGGCTTCTCCCTGAAATCCAAAGAATGTGCTCAGCATAAAGTTCTCCGGCTCCGAAATCTTTCCGGAAGCTATGGTTTGTCCGCTATAATCGACACCAACCGAATTCATAAATATTTTTTGGCGTCTTCCCACAGCATCAACATAATCATAATAGCCTTCGCCAGAATATTTTAATCTTCCCGAAATCTGAACTTTACCATCATAAATATTGTGGTAACGGGTTGTGGTATTGGCTATGATTTTTACGTTTTCGAGTGGGCGCATTTTGGCATCTTTTTCAACGGTAATCTTGCCATCAGTCAGGTAAATGGTTGCATCGGCCACCCTGATCAGTTGCACACCTTCGGCATAAATAATATGATCGACATAATTGTAGCGTGCTTTTGGGGCAACAAACCAGAGGCTGTCCTGAGCGGGATGTACCGAAATAAATTTGGGGCCTTCGAGAAATAAATCTTCCCATTCGGTGGGACTCATTTTTTCTTTTTGGTTCTCAAGCTTGGCCATTACATCGTTCGAAGCTGATATTTCGAGTTCTTCCTTGTCCATATACCACACCATCTGATCCATAATACTGATATACTTATTATGTTTAAATTCCCAGGTGGTCAGTTCACCATTTGATTTAAAGGTTCCTTTACGATCTTTAAAATTTACATCAGCAGTCACATTTTTCCCATCGAAGTCGGAAGCGAATTCGCTGATAGCGTAAATCTCAAAGTCAGAAGTATCGGCATGAATGGTTTCGAAGCCATAATCAAACAATTTTGATTTAAGATGTGCTTTACCAATTGTCATAACACCGGCTCCTTCGAGTCCCTGACTGGTGATATTCAGGTATCCTTTATGCATGGCCTGATTGTCGAACATTTTGAATTCGACGCTATCCTGATATACATAGAATTTATCGCGCTTCACCAGCCAGCGCAAATCGTTGTCAGCTCCAGTAACGGTTGGGAATTCAACCGGTTTTTTTTGACTTTCGATGGCAAATGTCTGGGCGTGACCATCGAGTGAGTCCGGGAAAAATATCAGGTAATCGGCATTAATTTCACTCGTGAGGTAATCGATTTTACCTTTACCTCGCAAACCTTCGTTGCTGAGATCAATAATCTTGTAATAGGTAGCTTTGCCATCGTACAACGGTAAGCCTGCAGGTCCGGTATTCATGTTAAAACCCAGCGAAAAATCGTTTCGAAGCACCAGGGTTTGTTTGATATCGGGAAAAATGTCGGCAGACACCAGACGACCTGAAAATTTCAGGTTATCAGGCGAAAATCCATCGATTGAGTCAATGGTAAACGGGTCAATTTCAAAATAAAAACTATTGCGTTTGTAAACCCCGTTATGAATTTTTTTACTGTCGTAGTAAACGTATGAAATTGTCTTGGTAGTAAAACTCGGGAACTGGTCATAATCGAAACGCCCTGATTTATTTTGCGGGTCGTCAATCTGAAATTCTCCCCTGAAGTTTTCGAGCTTGTTCTGAACGATGGCCAGTTTTTTATTCCCATTTACATCGAGCGCATCGCTTTCGGCAACCATTTTCATGCTGTCGCACTGTGGCATGTCGAACAGGAAGCGGTTGTAATCGAATTTGAAATTACTTCCGTAATAGTAGAATTGCCCGGCCTGAATGGTGCCATTAAAGCGAAAGCAACGATTTTTCTGCAGAATGATTTTTTTATCGATAGGATACACTTTAACACTTTGTGAATCGCTTACCTGTACATTCGAAACGCCATACATTTTAAGATCATAATTCAGCAAACTCAATTCCGCGTTAGCCTGCTCTGATGGCATACTCGAAAAGAACTGCATCACATCAGAATCAGCGAAATATTTTGAAGCGTCGATAAAGCGCCATGCTTCGGGTTTTACTTTAATAATTTCTTTTTCGGGGTTGTAGATAATAAATCCCATGTAAGCAACCCTGAGAAGCATTTGCTTTACCTGAGTGGGACTGAATCCGATATGTGCCGATAACTGATTGGCGGTGAATTCACTGCAATTGCAGAAGTTTGCATATTCTGTGAGTATGTCGAGGGGGTTGCGTGCATCCTGCATTTTAATTTGCTTATACCGTTCGTAGCGGAAAAAATCGAGCGATTCGAACATGATTTCGTTAGGGTATCCCGGGGTTTGAATCTGTGTAAATTCCATGCTGAACTTGTCGATGTACCATTTCAGCCATGTGAAATCCATTGCCACCTGATGGTAACTGTTTGTATAGTTCACTTTCGACATTTCCTCCTTCAGCCTGATTAATTCGAGAAGGCCTGTTTTCATGGTGTATTTGAAGGTAAGGTCGGGATGATATATTGAGTCTTCGCTCAGGTGGAGTACAATTTCGGTGTGTTCGCTGAAAATGGTATTTTGGTCAAGCCTGAATGCTTTGGAATAGGCTACAAAATCGATGGTGTCGTTTTTTGGAATGAATATCTTAGCCGGATTTTCGTCGACCCCACTACCAATAAACTCTTTGCCGCGCATGCTAAACCCCCCTTCGTAGTCAACGCCCTTCACGATATTTTTTATTTTAAAATGCTGCTGGTATGATCTGAATCTGGGGAATGATGATTTCCGGCCATCGTCAAGATTCAGGGCATCATCGGTGAGCTGGCCGAGCAGCGGTTCTTTAAAATAAATTGTGTTGATGAATGTTACCGTATCGGCAACATATTTGGGTTCTTTAAGATTGATGTTGTAGTTGTTCAGATTGGCATAAATCGAATCGCGGGATATCCCCACACGTTCCCAGGTAACCATGCCTTTCTTTCCGGTCCATAAATCTTTCAGAGGGTAGTAAGTGCCTGATGTATTGTATATTTTCACACTGTCGCGGCCATACAGCGATGTGAGATCGGTGTTGCTGAAAAACACACAAAAGTCGTTTCCCTTGCGCATCAGTGCAAATTCGTCAGAATTAATGAGCCAGGTAGTTTTATTGCTGAAATACAAAATGTTGTGAGCCAAAAAACGATACATACTGAGCATGAAATCCGAGAATTCCTTGTGTTTGATGAACTTGATTTTCAAAAACTCCAGAAGCTCATCTTCGTATACTTCGTATTGCTCTTCGGCAATACCACGGCGTGTGAACTCGATTCGGTTGGCGGCGTAGTTAACAAACTCCGGAAACGATTTACAGCCTTTTTCGAGCATTTTCGAGGCTGTCTTAATAAATGCATCCTTTTGTTTATCGGTAAGCGAGTCTGATTCCCAAAACGTTTCGAACTCTTTCTGCATGCTTTTCCCGTCACTCCTAAACTCACCTGTATACTCGAGATGTTGTGAAAACTGTTTTTGAAATCGCTGATAATCAGGGTCAAAAATATTTTGAGCCGAAATAGTTACCTGCAGAAACAAGAGTGTAACTAAAAATGAGAAAAGGGGTTTGTATTTCATGGTCAAATTCTTTTTTAGGCAAATACACAGGCTACCCACTGACGTGCTGAAATTTGCTCCTTCACATTCAGTCCGGTAGTTTTACAAACATTCAAAATTTGTTCCATATCGGATTCATAAAATCCACTCAGAAAAAGCAGCCCGTTTTTTTTCAACATGCCGGTATATTTTGGAATGTCATTTTTAAGAACATTCAAATTTATGTTGGCATAAATTATATCGTATTTTGCAACCGGAACTACCGAAACATCACCCATGAGGGGAGTAATGCCTTCGACATGATTGAGTTGTATGTTTTCCCTGATATTGTTGAAAGCCCACTCATCGGTATCGACAGCGCATACCGAAGCGGCGCCCAGTTTGGCGGCAACAATGGCTAAAATTCCGGTGCCACTTCCCATGTCGAGGACTTTCTTACCCTGATGGGGATATTTCATGATGAGCTCGCACATTTGTGATGTGGTTTCGTGGTGGCCGGTTCCAAACGACATTTTGGGTTCGATAATAACATCGATCGCAGCCTTCTCATGTGGGGAATGAAAGGCTGCCCTGATGAACAGTTTATCTGCAATCAGCACGGGTTTAAAGTTTTCTTCCCATTCGGCATTCCAGTTTTTATCGGCAATCTCGCGAACGGTATATTCAATAAAGTAGGGCTGGAGCAAATTGTCGGTTTCGGCCTTGTTGAAACTCGCAACCGGAATGTAGGCTTTAAGTTGTGCCGATTCTTCAACAAAACTATCAAACCCTAATTCGCTGAGATTAGCCAGCAATATTTCGGGAAGAATTTCGGGTAATCCCGATGTTTCGATACACACTTCAATGTAATTCATACTTAAAAGGAATTCATTATTTCGAAAAAATCACGATGTTTCAATGAGGCACCACCAATAAGTCCTCCGTTAATGTCGGGTTGTGCAAACAACTGGCGGGCATTGGCCGCATTACAGCTACCACCGTAGAGTATTGGCACCATGTTCGCTGTAAGTTTGCTGTAAGCAATGGCGAGCAACTCACGAATCCGGGCGTGCATTTCCTGAGCTTGTTCAGGACTGGCTGTCAAGCCGGTGCCAATGGCCCAAACAGGTTCGTAGGCAATTACGGTACGTTGCATATCTTCGTCATCAATATGAAACAAGCCTTCGTGCAACTGTTGCTTTACCACTTCGGTATAAGCCCCCGACTCGCGTTGCTGCAGTGTTTCGCCACAACAGTAAATAGGAACAAGATCGTTTTTCAGACATATCCGTATTTTTGCAGCAATTTCCTTGTCAGTTTCTCCAAAATAGCTTCTGCGCTCCGAATGACCCAGTATCACATACCGGGCTCCGGTACTTTTTATCATTGCGGCTGATACTTCACCGGTGTAGGCTCCCTGTTCGTAGGCTGCACAATTCTGGGCAGCAACCGCCATTTTTTTGTAATCAACAATCGAGTTTACCAATGCCAGGTGAGTGAACGGAACGCCAAGAATTACCTCGACCCCGTTGCGAAATGCACCTTCGGCAATACCCTGATTGAGGGCTTCGGCCAACTGACGACCGCTTTGTAAATCGGTATTCATTTTCCAGTTGGCGGCTACAATTTTTCGTTTCATATTTTTGCTTTCAATTATTTCAAGATGACTTATTTAACAAACTATCTGCGACGGCGGTATTTTGAGTAATGTTGTACCCACATGGCCAGGGTCATAATCAGTAAACCAACGAAAATAAAATTGTGCACCATGTTTCTGGTCTTCTTTGTGTGCATTGCATCCAGCGAGTATGCGGTGAGGTCGCGTTCCAGTTCCTTTATATCCGGTATATCACGGTAAGCCCATTTATTCAGCACGGTGCCATGTTTAATCAAGACCAGACCGGGGTTCGACCGAATGATTGTTTTTAAGGTAATCGGATCGGTATTGTAGAAACTGTACACAGGATGATTTGCAGCAATAAATTTTTCGACATCAACAGCCGACGACCCGGTGAGGCACATAAATGCATAGCCCTTGGTTTCGCACCAGGCAGCCAGTTTATTTATCTGCTCATGATTTTTAGTGTTGGCTTCGAGTATGTCAACACTGATTAAAAAGAATGTATATCCTTCGTTATCAAGTACTAAATCGGTAATTTCACCCGATGACTGATCAGAATTGGTTGATGTTTCATCACCTGTATAGTATGCATCAATAAACTGATACCCTTCGCCGGGTAAAGCGTCGAGGGTATAATTATACGATTCTCCATTTGCATCCTGATATACAATTTCGACCATCGAAGGATCGATTTCGTAATGTGATTTTACCTCGACAAAAGTCCAATCGGACCCAGGTAATTCATCGATGGAATAATCTATCAACTCACCATCTTTCTCATAAGTATACATGGCATCATATACATCGGGAGCTTCGTCGGTGTCGGGAATTTCCGACGACTTAAGGATTACCGGTGTAATTGTAAAGTCATGAATGGGAGGCTCATACCCTTTTTTAATCAGTTTGTGATTGGCATCGACAAATTTCCAGGTGGAATCGGGTAAATTCTCGAGGGTGAATTCTTTTTTTACACCATCTTTTTCGTAAATAAATGTGCTCTCATAAACATCAACATTCTTTTGTTCCGATTCGGGAATGGTCATGCCTTCCTGAATATTCGCCCCGATTCTATAAGGCCTGAAGTCGATGGGAGGCAGGTGCATCAGGGCATAAAAACAAATTGAAACACCGAATATTCCAAATAGAACCGAAAAAACCCATTGTGCGGATCTTGAAAAAAGCGGACTAAATTTTTTGCGATAAATAAAAACGACAATAGTAAAGGTAAGCAGCACCAGATTCTTTGCAAAAGTAGCCCAGTTCGACAAAATCAATGCATCGCCAAAACAGCCGCAATCGTGCACCGGATTCGCAATTGCCAGCCACAAAGTGAGTGGGGTAAACATTACCATAAACAACAGCAAACCCCACGAAGCCAGTTTGGGTAGTAGATTGAACAGGAGCATCAGGCCAATCAACAATTCGGCTGTACACATTATTATTGCCATCGGCAACGAAAAGTCGGCCATGAAGTTGAGGTGCATGGCAACAAAGTAATCGGTAAATTTATAGGCTGAACCCAGGGGGTCAACCACTTTCACAAAGCCAGAGAAAATAAATACGATTCCTGTAATCAGGCGGCTCAGATTGGCAATAAGCTTAAACATAATTCAAATCCGTTTATTTATCACTCCAAATTTTGAAACACACAAACATTATAAAAACGCATTCCTTCATAAAACAATGCCACGAGGTAGTACCATGTGGTTATTAATGGTTTCGGTTATTTTACCGAAAATATAGCCGGGTGACAGCATGTTGCCTTCCGAATCGGTACAATCGATT
Organism: Bacteroidota bacterium; assembly: GCA_029564465.1. Lineage (GTDB taxonomy): Bacteria > Bacteroidota > Bacteroidia > Bacteroidales > ML635J-15 > JAGOEF01. The sequence goes on from JAKQPY010000120.1 coordinate 46,484, forward strand.
TTTACGAAATTTACATCGTTGGCTACAGCCCTCAGGTACATATCGCGCACCTTGCGCTGAAACTCAATGTCGGCCTCATGAATATCGGCTTTCCCCTGCAAATAACTGCGATCGTCGGTTTCGCGCTGGTTTGCCAGTTTCTCCTGAACAAAATCCATGGGGACGTCAAGAAAAATACTGAGGTCGGGCTTGGGAATCTTGAAGTAATTATACTCCAGATCGAAAATCCAGTGGTACAGCTTTTCAACTTCGGCATCACCCGAAACTTTGGCACACTGAAACCCGATATTGGAATACACATAGCGGTCGGCCAGCACAAATTTTCCGGAATTAATCCATTCTTCCATCACCGGACGGGCATTGAAACGGTCGCCGGCATACAGCATGGCAACCACATAAGGGTCTACTTGTGCAATGCTGCCCAAATCGCCCCGTAAAAATCGTGCAACCAGTTCCCCGAAATAGGGGCTTTCGACCACAGGGAAATGCATGTATTCGTGCGAAATATTTCGCCCGGCCAACAAAGACCGGAGCATTTTTACCTGTGTCGATTTGCCCGATCCGTCGAGCCCTTCTATCACTACAAAACCCATATTCAAAAACTATCGTTTAAAGAAGCAATTACGACAAAAATACCGATTAAGATTCTATTTTTGAAGTATTATTTTTGAAAAAACATAAACAGTAAGTCTATGCCAGCGAAACAAATACAAATCAGGGGTAGAATAGTGTTGACCGAAACGCCCTTGATTATGGGTATTATCAACATTTCGGCGGATTCTTTTTATGCCGGTAGCCGTGTATTAAACGAGTCCGAATTGTTGAAAAAGGCAGAGATTATGCTCCGCGATGGAGCCGATATTCTCGACATTGGGGCAGTTTCGACCCGACCGGGTGCGCTTTTACCGGATAAAACCGAAGAAATGACCCTGTTGCAACCCGTGCTTTCAACACTGCAAGCTCATTTTCCGGATGCGAGCTTATCGGTAGATACAGTTCATTCCGATGTAGCCCGTATGGCTGTGGCTGATTATGACGTTGCAATGGTTAACGATATCAGTGGCGGGCAAATCGACGCTGAAATGTTCAAAACCATTGCAGGGCTGAAGGTTCCCTATGTACTGATGCACATGAAGGGTAAACCCGAAAACATGCAGCAGAACACCGATTACCTTGACTTAAAAGCGGAAGTTTTCCATTATTTTTCCGAAAAAATAAATCAGTTGCACCTTCTCGGTGTGGCCGATATAATAGTTGACCCCGGTTTTGGATTTGCAAAGAATCTTGCGCAGAATTATGAACTTATGGCATCTCTTGATGAATTTCAAATATTTGAGAAACCGGTTCTGGTGGGTGTAAGCCGAAAATCGATGATACGGAAGCTTCTGGAATGCAGTCCCGAAGATGCATTGAATGGAACATCCGTTTTACATACTATTGCAATTGCAAAAGGTGCCGACATACTTCGTGTGCACGATGTGAAAGAAGCACGTGAGGTTGTGAAGATTATGCAAGAGTTGAAAATCGGTATAAACAACAAACGATAGCTAAGTGAAAAAATAATATGTATTTTTGTTGTCGATTATGATACTGGCATTTCTCACCATACGGTTCCTCGACATAGTAGATATTCTGCTGGTGGCGTTTTTGTTGTATCAGCTCTATATGCTTATCCGCGGAACAGTTGCAATACGGATTTTTGTCGGCATTTTCTCGATTTATGTTTTCTGGCTGATAGTAAAAGCCATGAAAATGGAGCTGCTGGCTTCGCTGTTGGGTCAGGTGATAGGAGTGGGGGTGATAGCCCTGATTGTGGTTTTTCAGCAGGAGATACGCAAGTTCCTAATAATGATCGGGAATCGTTACTTTAATAAAAGTAAATTTAAGTTTTACCGTTTGTTTGCCATCAATAACAGTACTCCGCGCACCGATATTGAGTGTGTTGTGGAAGCCAGCTATACCATGAGCAGCGAAAGAACCGGCGCACTGATTGTGATTGCAAAGGACTCTGACCTGAAAGCTTTTGCCGAAACAGGTACCATTTTGCAGGCCGATATTTCGGAGCGGCTGATTCGTAATATCTTTTATAAAAACAGTCCTTTGCACGATGGCGCAATGATTATTGCAGGTAGTAAAATTATTGCTGCGGGTTGCATTCTGCCGGTTTCCGACAGCATTAACCTTTCTGATAACCACGGGTTGCGGCACCGTGCTGCCCTTGGTCTTACCGAAATATCCGATTCGATGGTGATTGTGGTCAGCGAGCAAACCGGACATATTTCGTTTGCTAAAAACGGGAAGCTATATCCCGTTACCAGTGCTGAACGCCTGGTGAAAATGATTGAAAAGCAGCTTGATTGAGATATGTCAGATGGCAAATGTTTAGGAAATCGATTTCAGAAAAGCAGCTTTCACTTTAGACATTTGACTTCAGACATTTGACTTATTAATTTCACTTCTATTTCAGTTCCAGTTTAAAGTTGAACATCCCTGAGCCGGGAATTTTTTCTTTATTAGCAAAAGCATGCATCATAGCATCAATTTGAGAAGATGTTTGAGCCTGACTGAAATCAATCAGAAACCGGAAAAAACCTTTTGCTTCGAGTTTCTCGCGCACATGAAACAGCGACACCGGACTTTCGGGCCGGACAATGGTAATTCCATCTTCAATGGTTTTTATGTAACGTGCTTTATCGCCCGGCATAGAAAACGATTTTCCGTTTTCGATAGCCACGGGCATTCTTGAGTAGAACAAATCAGGGAAAAAGTACAGTGGCACAATGCCATCGCGGCTTTTGCCCGAAATCAGGTTGGGGTAATCGTTTTCGTATGAATACACAAATTGGTCTACGCCTTCGCTTTTCAGCAAGAGTGCAGCCATATCGTTGAGAACCTGAATGCCGGGGCCCGCAATACATTTTACATTGCGGGGCAGCAATAGCCGCTGCGACAGGTGATTAATAACAAATTGCTGAAAACCCGACTGGGCCATGTAGTTTGCAAATGCTGCATATTCGGCACTACCGGTTTCCGAAATAAATTTCGGGAAACTGAACCATAATTTTTGGCGGATGGGTTTACATGCCTCGGCAAGCTCACGCGGATTACGGATATGCGCATGTGTGAGCGAGAAAAACACAGCGCTGAATTGTTGTGTTGGCAAATGGGTCAGTGCTGTGACATTGTTAATTGTAGCGTACAGCTCATTGCCCCGAATGGGTTTTTCGGGGTTATTCCGATACAGGTTTCGAAGGCTATTTGCAAGTTTTTTGTCAGTCAGGGGTGGGCGAAGATGTATTGATGGCAGCTTTTCGTTGGAACGAAATCCGCCTGTCGAAATCATGAAAACCTTATCACCTGGTTTTAGCGGTTGGTTTTCAGCTTTTACTGTGACCGTTTTGCCTGAAATTTCTATAGGCTTACAATAAACCGATTCCCCGGTTGAACTGGTATTCACCCTCAGCCGGCAATCGCGACCCAGGGGTATAGCAGGGGTAAAGCGAAACCCATCCTGAGTAATTTCGCTGATATTGCCTGCAAAAACACCCGTTTGGTTGTTTTCGCTCAGCGACCCGCTGACATCGTTGCCAAAAAACCAGGAAGTTTTTTCGCGACCGCCATCGGTTTCAAGCATTTTTAACGCTTCATCGGGCCGGCAAGCTGCATCGAGGGCCATACGGTAGGTTTTTGCTGTTTTATACACATATTCGGCCTGTCGCAAGCGTCCTTCAATTTTCAGCGAGGCTATGTTCATCTTCACCAACTCATGCAAATGGGCTACCAATTGGTTGTCTCTCAGATTGAATGGGAGGGAGGCCTTGCCTGAATCGGTGGTAAATTCACGGCGGCACACCTGCATGCAATTGCCGCGGTTGGCACTGTTGCCGCCAATATAGCTGCTGTACAGGCACATGCCCGAAAATGAATAGCACAAGGCGCCATGTACAAAAACCTCGAGTGGCATTTGGGTTTTGTTGGCGATGTTTCCTATTTCGGTGCGGGTTAGTTCACGTGCAAGTATCACCCTCGATATCCCCTTTTGCAGGGCGTGGTTGGCTCCTGCCGAATTGTGAATTCCCATTTGTGTACTGGCGTGCATTGCAATGGAAGCGAAGTATTTCTTAATCAGATAATAAACGCCCCAATCCTGAATAATAACCGCATCGGGTTTCAAAATTGTGAGCCATTGCAGTTGGTTGATTAATTGCGGAATTTCGCTGTTTTTAACCAGCGTATTTAAGGTAACATATACTTTCACACTGTTCCGGTGTGCCACCGAAATTACTCCGGCCAGTTCAGCAGGGCTGAAGTTTGAGGCGCGGCCACGGGCATTAAAATGCTTTAACCCGAGATACACCGCATTGGCACCACCGGCAAGTG
>JAKQPY010000158.1:0-55369 GCA_029564465.1 Bacteroidota bacterium
TATTCAAAGGGAGCATTACATTTTCCTCGACTGTAAGCGATGTAAACAGTGCCCCACCCTGAAAAACGAGTCCCATTTCCTGTCTGATTGCTCTTCGTACCGAAAAATCAGCCTTAGAATATTCGCGGTCACCATACCATACTTCTCCCACATTAATGTCATGCAAACCGACAATAGACTTCAGCAGTACTGTTTTACCCGATCCGCTTTTCCCTATAATCTGACTTACCTGACCGGCATGGAATTCGGCAGAAATATCGAACAATACCTGTTTGCCACGAAAGCTCTTCGATATGTTGCTTACTTTTATCATGTGAGCAACAATTGCGTTAGCACTAAATCGAAAAATAGTACCAGAATAATACTGTAAACAACTGCCCGTGTACTGCTACGTCCAACTTCGAGCGCACCTCCGTGTGTGTAATACCCGTGATACGCTGAAACCGAGGTAATGATAATGGCAAAGACAATCATTTTAACAATGGAATACGTAACGTAAAAAGGTATAAAATAATAGTGCAGGCCATACAAATAATCAGGCATGGGTACAATGCCGGTAATTAGGGTTAAGGCATAACCACCAATAATTCCTAAAAATATACTTAGCAGGTTAATCAGCGGAAAAGTAATAATAGCTGCAATAATTTTTGGTAAAATTAAATATCCCGGACTATTTACGCCCATCATTTCGAGGGCATCAATCTGTTCGGTAATACGCATAGTGCCAATCTCGGAGGCAATATTCGACCCTACCCTGCCGGCGAGGATAAGGCATATAACGGTACTACTGAATTCAAGAATCATGGTTTCACGAACGCTAAGACCAATAAGGTATTTGGGTATAAGCGGGTTAACCAGATTGATTGCCATCTGAATAGTGAGAACCGCACCCATGAAAACGGAAACTATAGCAACGATACCCACAGAATTTAACCCGATGCTGTCGATCTCGGCCATAACCTGCTTAAGGTATATGCGCAACTTTTCAGGTTTTCGCAATGTTTTGAACATCAACGAAAAATAACGGCCAATATGAAAGATAATATTCATCGGAATTGTATCAATTTTCCTGTTGAACAAAATTATCATTAATGTTTAATTATCGAAAATATTTTTCTTATTTTGATGGGTATTAATTTTAGAGAGAACAATATGAATGCATATAACTATTGTGTAATAATGGCCGGTGGCATTGGAAGTCGTTTCTGGCCGGTAAGTACAATCGAAAAACCCAAGCAATTTATCGATATTCTGAACACAGGCCGGAGTTTGTTGCAGCAAACTTTCGATCGTTTTAATAAAATAATACCGGCATCAAACATCATTGTTGTTACAGGCCTCGAACATGAACGGTTGGTAAAAGAGCAGCTACCCGAAATACCTGAATCGAATATTCTTTCGGAACCCATGCGAAGGAATACAGCCCCATGTATTGCATATGCCACCTATAAAATTATGCAGCGAAATCCTCAGGCCAGTGTTGTTGTAACCCCCTCCGACCATTTGATTATTGATGAAGAAGAGTTTATCAGTAATATTATTAAAGGTTTGAACTTCGCCGTTCAATACAAGGCACTTCTTACCCTGGGTATTAAACCCGACCGACCCGCGACAGGTTTTGGTTACATACAGATTGATACCGAAAATAAATATGGTATTTATCATAAGATTAAGTCTTTCACCGAAAAACCACACCTTGAGTTAGCCAAATTTTTTGTTAAAAGCGGAGAGTTTTACTGGAATTCCGGTATTTTTATCTGGTCGATTCAAAGCATTAAAGATGCATTCTCGGTTTTTATGCCCGAATTATTTCATCTTTTCGAAGAAAACAGCCAGTGTTTTGGAACCTCTGATGAACGCCAGGCAGTTACAAAAATCTATTCCGATGCAAAAAGCATATCGATTGATTATGGTGTAATGGAAAAAGCCGACAATGTGTATATGCATTGCACCAATTTTGGCTGGTCAGATCTGGGAACGTGGAATTCCGTTTATAATGTTTCGAAAAAAGACAAGAATAACAATGTAATTCACGGAAGCAAGATTGCATTGTTTGATTCCGACAATAATTATGTTTTGATGCCGGAAGGGAAAATGGCAGTAATAAAAGATATTGAAGATTTAATTGTTGTTGATTCTGGTGATACACTGTTAATCTGTAAGCGCGAGAATGAGCAATGGGTAAAAGACATAGTTACTGAGGCAAAGGCAAAATTGAATATTAAATAAAAAAAGCCGGTTTGAACCGGCTTTTTTATTTAAAGTACTGTATTAATACTCCCACTGATCGTGTTCGTATTTTGCGAGCATATCTTGTATGCGTTCACCTTCTCGTATGGCCTCAATACCCATCAGGTACTGTTCAATCATACGATTGTCATACACATTGGTTTCGGCAAAAATATAACTACTAAACAGTCTTTTGAAAAACACATCATCAAAAGTCATCCGTTCTGCATCGTTTTGGTTTCCGATACTGTTAAATACTTCGTTGGTAACAAAAAGACTTCTGAAATGTGGATAATGAATCCAGAATAAACCGGCTTGCTGTCCACTAGGCAATGTTGCATAAGGAGCCAAAGCGATAATTCTTACATCCATTACCGATCTTTGTTTGTCGAAAAACCATTCTTCCCACATGAAGAAAGCTTTTACCGCACTCTTATCGATTGGGATGTAGATAGTACTATCATAGGAAACATCCTGTCCATACATATCCTGTTTTACAAAAATCTGAACATCGGGGTATTTACCAATTTGGTCAATGGCAGAAACCGGTAGCAAACTTTTGTACCACTGAGTCATATCAAGGCTGGTTTTTGAAAACATGAAACATGGTAATTCACGTTTTTTAATTCCAACATCAATAATCAGTGAATACAAAGACCTGCGTGAACGTTCAGGCTGTATACCCTCGGTTGCAAGATAGTCGATGTCTTCGGTGGGAAAATACAACGGATGGTTGCGTTTTTCGTTCAAGTCGAGAAAACGAAGTACTTTCTTCGAGTACATAGCGTCGGCCTCTCTAATAAACTGATAACCTATGGGTTCACGCAACACGTCATTTTCGCGACCGTAAGCACCATCGAGTACTGCACGATTGGTAACTGTATCCCTTTGTCCCAGTACGAGGCCTGAAACGAGTACCAAAATCGAAAGAATGAGCAGTTTAATTTTCATAACAATTTTATATTAGTAAACGGTATAACTAATCCCAGGAACATTATCCATTGGTCCGCTGGGGGTCATTACTGAGAATGAAGAAAATGCAAATACCGAACCTTTTTTCACACCGGTACGAACAGCAGCGGCAGCGGCAGGATCGTTTGCAATTTTATTCCCACTAACCCTCATAACCTGAGGAACACCACCAGGAACAGCAATAGTAATCTGGAAACTGGTAACTCTGTAACCACCAACATTTTCGAATACGAAAGATCTGTCTACGTTAGCGGTAATCTCAGTATTAACAATTTGGTCAACGGTAACCTTACCTCCAGAAGCCATATTACCCAAACGTAACACAGGAGGGGGAACCGTTTTAACTGTAAATTCTTCACCTGCACCCACTGATTTTCCGTCAGCAGTTACAGAAACCTTTACCTTGGTAACACCGGGCGAAATATTATAAAGGATAAACTCACCTGGTTTACCTGCCTTTTTAATTGTGGCACCAGTGGCAACTACATTAATGGATTCAAGAGGATAACCAGCGGCTGAAACTTTCAATGGGTTTTCGAGTCCCAAATATACCACCATCATCTTACTTGGAGAAACAGTTGCAGAGGTTGCACCTACTTTAAAATTAGATTTAAATGGCATCCATAACACATCGATGTTTGATTCATATTCAATCAAACCTCCGTAATTATAATCACCAACTCCAACCTGTTTTTCATACAATCCTGCACCGAATTCATCGAGCGGTAGTGTATCGTAAGTCAGCCCATCTTTCTTTTTGTATTTCCAAATTCCGTTCTCCTGAACTGAATCGTAATAGGGAGGCTGAGAAGTAACCCATACGGTCGGCCTCATGGAAGTATCCTGCGCACCAATAAATATTTTTGCAGTATAAGTACCTCCACTAACAACATAGCCTGAGGCAGCATTTACGAGAGCGCTCAGCTTCGAAATGCGGATGTCGAGTGCTGTTACCTGAGCATTTAAATAGGCAATCATATCAGCTTCGGCATTACGTATATCAGCCTGAAGTTTAGTAAGCAAGGTAATTGTACCAACCATTGGCATACCTTCGCACAAAGATGCCTCCCAGGTTTTTCGTTCAGAAGCTTCCTGAGATTCCTTAGCGGGGGTATTCAATGCATGGTATACGTTGTGATATATTACCGAACTGGTATCAGTAACAAAACTGAGCAGGTAGTTTCTGTGGTCATCGAGCATTTTTTTCAGGACGATCCCTTTCTTCGGGCCTCCATCACTTACCATAATTTGCGGAGCCGCTTCCAGGTTGTCAAGTTTCATATTGGTAGTAACACCTTTAATGTCTTTATCCTTACCTTCCGACTCTTTGAGAATTTCGATTTTCAGGTCCTGAACATATTTGAACAGTTCATCGGAGCGCTTTTTAATCTCCATAGCGGTTTCCCATGTGGCCTGATATTTTTCCTTTTGACCTTCGTAAGCTAATTTGAGGTTATTATACTGACCGACAGATTTTTCTTCGAAGTTCTTGGTAGTAGTTTCCATACTGGTATTCACGGCAACGAAAGCGTTGATAACCTCATTCGACACGTTCAATGCAAGCAGAGCCGTGTAAAAGAGGTACATCATCCCAATCATTTTTTGCCGTGGTGTTTCCGGACAATTTGTTGCACCCATTTCTTATCGTTTTAATAATTCAACAACGTTCAAAATTAATCCTGTACTTTTACGTTCATGGCAGCAAGCATATTACCATAAATGGTATTCATTGCAGCCAGATTTTGGCTTAACCTGCCGATTTCATCACGATAACGCTTGGTATCGTTGGCCGAATCTTTAAGATTTGCCATGATTTCGTCAAGTCCGCTGTACAGTTTTTTGGAGGCTTCAAACTGCTCGTTTGTACCTTGTAATTGAAGTTCATAAACGTTATTGAGGGCTGTCAGGTTTTTCGTCATCACTTCAAGTTGCTGAACATAAGTTTTACCGTTTTGGGTAGTGCTTGCGTATTCCTGATTGATAGCCTCGGTCATTTTTGCATAAGATTCCGAAAGAGCCTTGCCGGTTGCTCCAACCATATCGGATGAATCAATATAGGTGCGGGCAAGTTGATCGGCTGATTGATTCAGTTGAGAAGCAGATTTACCATACACATCAGCAAACTCGTTAACTTTATGTGATGCTTTTTCGAAACTGGCAACATATTCGTTGGTAGCAACGGTAACATCAGATACATCATGGAGTTTTTCGGTAGTGGTGTTCAGGTTTCGTAAACCATGACCCAGTTTTTCGAATAATTCAGGAGTAATTTCAGCATTTTCAATCAAAGCATCAAATTTTTCGAGTGCCGATTTTTTTGAACTTACTACTGATTTCTTATCCACTTCGATCACTTCGTTTTCTACACCGGCTAATTCGGGGTAAACTAAGCTCCAATCCACTTCTTCGTGTGGTGGCTCAAAAGCCGAAAGAAAGAAGATCACAGCCTCGGTCAGAAGACCGACCATAAGCATGACACTAGCTCCAGGCAAGTGTTCGATTTTGAATAATGCACCAACTAACACGATAGATGCACCCCATCCATACACAAAACCCATGGTTTTCCTAAAAACCTTGCTAGTTACAAATTCGCTCCAATTCATAGTGTTTATAGTTTATTATTAGTACTTGGTTAATGATCTTCATTTTTAGTAAACCTGCGAATACGAAGTTCCGTCTTCACGGTGACGTCCCAGATAGGTTCTCACATTACGGAATCCGATATACGATTTGGCTGAATCCTGGAATTCAAAAGTACGGGTTCCATTCTGCATATAATAAGAAACGTCTTTCCATGAACCACCGCGAATAACTTTCTTTTTCAGGGCAGGAGGATCGTCGGGGTGTGCATAATATTCATAGTCAGGATTGAGGTCGTGTGTAAAGCTGTATGCTGATTCATCAAAAGCATTGTTAGTCCATTCAGCAACATTGCCAGCCATATCGTACAAGCCCCATTCGTTAGGATCAAAAGTAGCCACCATAAGGGTTTGTGTACCACCATCGCCGTAGTAATCGCCACGGTTGGGTTTAAAGTTGGCAATAAAACAGCCTACATTGTTACGTGTATACAAACCACCCCAAGGGTACATCGACAAATCGAGTCCGCCACGTGATGCATATTCCCATTCTGATTCGGTCGGCAAACGGTAATCATTCAGGTAATAGTCACCGGTTTCGCGTTGATATGCGCGCTTCAGGTGCGATCTCCAAACACTGAATGCAGATGCCTGTTTCCAGTTAACACCAACCACCGGATAATAATCGTAGGCAGGATGCCAGAAATACATCTTGGTCATTGGCTCATTATATGAATAGGTATAGTCGGTCATCCAGCATAATGTATCAGGATAAATGTGTACTTTTTCGTGCATCAGATAATCGTAACGACCTTTTATAGTGCGGTCTTCAAAATCATCCCAGGGACGGTTTTTATCGAGTTTTTCACGATCTTTAATACTTCCTTCGTATTGTCCTGTTTCAGGATTGAAGTGATGCCCAACACGAAGTCCATGATCTTTTTCGCGGTCAAAGGTACGAACTACATCCTGATTGATTTTATTCTTTTGTTCTTCGCGATAGCTGTGTTTTACTGCAGCTTGTTTCAAATCAACCCAATAGTATTCATAGTACAAAGCATCGGTATTCAGGTCAACCTGCTGGAAGTAATGATATGCATTCTTGGGAGGAGCGATATACAGCTTGCTCTGCAATTTATAGCCACCCCTGATTGACTGATGCACAGGTATATCAACCGACATCAGATTGTTTTTCAACTCGAGTTCTGCATAATCGAGCGGGCCTCTCCAGTTCAAAAACTTGAATCCGTCGATGTCGGGATCATAGCCATTGAGGCTGACATCAAAGAAATCCTGAACATCGTCGCCTGCATTCGCAAAATCGATGTAAAATTGATTGGCTTCGTAATTGGTAAAATCAGCATTGTCGCTGGCCAATACGGTAAGAGCCAATGAGTCACGAACCCAATAAACAAATTGCCGGTATTCGGAATTTGTAATTTCGGTTTCGTCCATCCAAAAACCCTGAATGGTTACGGTTTTTGCTTGTGCAGTCATCGCATTGGGCACATCTTGATCGCTGGGACCCATTTGGTACGATCCGGGAGGAATAAACAACATCCCGTAAGGATCAGGTGTGTACCATGCTTTTCTTTGAACTCCAACTAAATCACCGCTTCCGTAATAACCTCCGCAAGCAGTTATAAACAGAGCCAAGACTGCGATAATGATGAGTGATTTTCTCATATTACTGTTATTGTATTTGTGCGACATTTTCAAAAAGCAACTAGTTTTACGTAATATTATATAATTTGTTACAATCTTCTTACACTTCTGTATCTTCCCGGGTCACCACCAAAGTCAGCATTGAAGCAGTAACGCACCATAATTTCGTGTGATCCGCTTGAATACGTACTTAAGGGCGATAGTTCAATGTCGTAGGAATATGCAAAACTCAGACCATTCATCAGATAAATACCAAGCATAGGACTGATTGCATCGTTGTAGCGGTAACTAATTCCGCCCCATATTTTTTTGCTGTACACAAACTGACCATTGAAAGTAAACTGTGTTGTTGCACCATCGAATTGCATGAGCAGACTCGGTCGAACCTCGAAAGTTGGATTGGGCAGTTGATAATTATAACCGCCAACCAGATAATAGTGGCGTTTAATATAGCTGGGACTTTCTATATCGAAATTGATGGAGGGCTGAAGCAGGTGAGTAAAAGAAAGACCTGCATAAAATTTATCATATTTAAAGAAAGCACCGAAACCCATATCGAAAGCCACTTTACTTTCGGAATGAGGAACAGCCGGGTCAGTATAGACGGTACCCCCTCCAAGTGATTCAGGAGTAATCCAGTCACCGTCGATGGTTCTGTTGATAAAGCCCAGGTTAAGACCAATACCTAAACTTCCGTATCCCAAATCAACGCGATAAGCATAACTGACATTTAAAGCCAAATCGGATTGAAAACCAATCATATCCTGAATAATGGAGAGCCCTACCCCACTGTTGATTGCTTTAAGTGGCATTTCAGCATTAAACACTGTGGTAATTGGTCTGCCGCTTTTTCCACCGTTCAGGGGATCACGGTTAAAGCCAACATATTGCTGACGATGAACGGACGAAACGCAAATTCCGTTGTTACTGCCTGCATAACCCGGGTTGTAGGTCAGCTGACTGAATTCAAACAAACTGAAATGAGGGTCATTCTGAGCAAAAGTAAGGCTTGTAATGCTTGCCAAAAGAACCAGTGTTAGCGTTGATAATAATCTCCTCATAGACATTTTTTTTCTTTACAAACTTAATCTTTACTCATCAACATGCGGTAAAGAAATAACATTTTTTTTAATATTCCAAATTTTATTAACATTTTTTTGTTAATAACTCGAAAAATGTTAATAATTTATTATCTCCCAATACCATTTTCATCCCCGTTTCCAACCCAACAATAAACTGCGAAATTTACTACAATTATTTTATTTTACAAATTTCAAACGAAAAAAAATATTTCAATTCAAAATCATTAACGCTATTTTAATAAAAAATAGTATAGAATAAAAAATATTTTTTTAATATTGATAAATAATCTCCACAATTTGGGGATTATTAATTACAATTATTTACCCGAATTATTTTTAATTATTTCCAAACAATCGTTCAGACCCATATTTTGAGGGTCAAATTGTTTGGGAATACGGTAGTTTTTCCCTTCGAAAGCGATATATGGACCAAAACGTCCCTTAAGAATTTGCAAGCCCGGTTTTTCGTCAAAGCTGCGGGGAAAACAATCCGATGCATTTTCGCTGATTATTTCAACAGCCCTGTCGTATGTAATGCATAGCGGATCATCCTTTGTTTTCTTCAACGAAATGAATTTGTTATTATGCTTCACGTATGGACCAAATTTACCAACTCCGATAATTACCGGTGAATCGTTATAAACACCCAGATCACGGGGAAGTTTAAATAATTCTAATGCCTCCGAAAGGGTAATCGTTTCGATATTCTGGTTCTTTCGTAAACTGGCATACCTTGGCACTGCTCCTGATTCAGCATCGCCGCATTGAACAAAAGCACCATACCTCCCGATTTTAACAAGCATGGCTTCACCGGTTTGAGGATGCGTACCCAGTGCACGCTCGTAGCGTTGCGTCTCTTTCTGCGAAAGTGTCGATTCAACTTTTGAATGAAAATCCTTATAAAACGCATCAATCATCTCGGTCCAGTCTTTATTCCCTTCAGCAATTTCGTCAAATTGTTTTTCGATATCTGCGGTAAAATTATAATCCATAATTTGCGGAAAATGCTCCATAAGGTAATCAGTCACCAGCATTCCGATTGAGGTGGGGAACAATTTCGCATGTTCGGAACCATATTTCTCTATCCGCGTGCCCTGTACAACACTGCCAGCTTTTAGCAATGCATATCCAATATTTCGCTCCAATGCCTTTCTGTCCTCCTTTATTACATATTCGCGTTGCTGAATGGTCGATATAGTCGGGGCATAAGTCGATGGTCTGCCAATTCCCAATTCTTCGAGTTTTTTTACCAGACTTGCTTCGTTATACCGGGCAGGATGTACCGAATATTTTTCGACAGCCTGAATTTCGGAGTAACTAACTACTTCGCCGGTGCTCAATTTCGGAAGAATTGTTTGTTTTTCTTCGCTGTTATCATCGTCAACCGATTCGAGATACAACTTCAGAAAACCGTCAAATAAAATAACTTCTCCCTCGGCGATAAAGCGATATTTCGAATTGCTGACACATATGTCAATAATCGATTTTTCGGTTTTGGCATCGGCCATCTGAGACGCAACAGCACGCTTCCAAATCAGTTCATAAAGCTTCTGTTCGGGCTTGGGGCCATCAACCTGCCGATTTTGCATGTAGGTAGGTCTGATAGCTTCGTGTGCTTCCTGAGCCCCCTTGGTTTTGGTTTGATACTGTCGTGTTTTTGAGTATTCTTCGCCGAATTCTGTGCTAACTACATTGCGGGCAGCCGATAATGCCATGGATGAGAGGTTCACGGAATCAGTCCTCATATAAGTGATTTTCCCACTCTCATACAAGCTTTGCGCAAGCTTCATGGTCTGGCTTACCGAAAAATTAAGTTTTCGGCTTGCCTCCTGCTGTAAAGTGGAAGTTGTAAACGGCGGAGCGGGCGACTTTTTGCCCGGCTTTACCTGCACCTGATCTACCGTAAACGCAGAGTCTTTACAATGATTTAGAAAAGCTGTGGCTTCACCGAGAGTATTGAACCGGGTATTCAGTTCTGCCCTGAAACTTTTACCACCACCTGTAAACTGTGCATATACCCTGTATTTGCTTTCATCAGCAAAAGCCGATATTTCGCGTTCACGTTCAACAATTAGTTTTACAGCAACTGATTGAACACGGCCGGCAGAAAGCGATGATTTAATTTTCTTCCATAAAATAGGAGAAAGTTCGAATCCGACCAGCCGGTCGAGAACCCTTCTGGCTTGTTGTGCATTTACCAGATTGTTATTAATATCTCTTGGAGATTTAACTGCATTGGTAATCGCCTCCTTCGTAATTTCGTGAAAAACAATTCGCCTGGTTTTTTCAGGTTTTAGTTTTAGTTCTTGCGCCAGATGCCATGCTATAGCCTCTCCTTCGCGGTCCTCATCAGAGGCAAGCCAAACAACCGAGGCTTCGGATGCAAGCTTTTTCAACTCAGCGACTACTTTTTTCTTTTCAGGGGAAACAATATAATCGGGCTTGTATTGATTAACAATATCAATTCCCAGATTTTTCTTTGATAGATCCCTGATATGCCCAAAACTTGATTTAACAATATATGATTCACCAAGAAACTTAGTGATTGTTTTTGCTTTAGCCGGAGACTCAACGATAACCAGATTTTCTTCCATCAGCAGTCTTATTATTTCGAAATTGGAGTGCAAATTAAATCATTTCAAAAAGTAACTTCAAAATTATTATGTAATTTAGCCGAAAATTTATTGGTAATGGCAAGCGAAAATACGAAATCTGTCAAACTTAACAAGCTAATTAACAACGACTTATATAGCCCTGAATTTAAAAAGAAATTTTTACGTTTTTTTTGGGGCGGCTATATCATCCTGTTATTAATAATAGGTGTATATTTCACATTAATCAGTTTTGGGGCTTTTGGTTTTATGCCTGATTTCGATCAGTTGGAGAATCCGAAAAACAATCTTGCCAGCAAAATTATTTCATCTGACCAGGTGGTAATGGGTACATATTTCAGAGAAAACCGAAGTCAGGTACATTATGAAGATTTATCGCCGCATTTAGTTAATGCATTGATTGCAACCGAAGATATAAGGTTTTACAAACATTCCGGCATCGATATCAGGGCTATCGGGCGTGTCTTTGGAGGGTTATTGTCTGGCAGCAGCAAAGGTGGGGGAAGTACAATTACCCAGCAACTTGCCAAAATGTTGTTTCCACGTGAGGAAAATTCCAAACTGGCTTTGGTCAACCGGAAATTCCGGGAATGGGTTATTGCAGTAAAACTTGAACGCAGTTATACCAAAGAAGAAATAATTGCAATGTATTTTAATCGTTTCGATTTTCTCAATCTTGCGGTGGGTATTGAATCGGCTGCACGTGTTTATTTCAGCACGACGCCTGACTCTCTTTCGATAACTCAGGCTGCTATGCTGGTTGGGATGGCCAAGAATCCATCCTTATACAATCCAATGAAAAGGCCGGATCAAACCCTGTTACGAAGAAACATCGTACTGCAGCAAATGCGAAAATACGACTTCATTACTGAAGAAATGTTTGATTCACTTAAAAATACCGGATTGGGCATTAAATTTCAGAAAGTTGACCATAATCTGGGTACAGCAACCTATTTCAGGGAATTTTTACGGATGTGGCTGACAGCTGAAAAACCCGACATAAACGATTATATCGATAAAAGACTTTACGTTGAAGATTCGATAAACTGGTATACCGACCCATCGTATGGATGGTGCAACAAGAACACAAAAGCTGATGGTACGAATTACGATATTTACAGCGATGGTCTAAAAATTCATACTACAATAAATTCGCGGATGCAAAAGTACGCCGAATGGGCAATGAATGAGCACATGAGTACCTATTTGCAAAATGAGTTTTTCAAAGATCAGAAAAACCGGAAGAAAGCTCCTTTTGCCGACGACCTGACCATGGAGCAAATTGAAAACATCTACACCCTATCGATGAAGCGCAGCGAAAGATACCGAGTACTTAAAGCAGCCAATATGTCGGAAAGCGAAATTGTTAAAAATTTCAACACTCCGGTGCCCATGGCGGTATTCAGCTATACAGGCGATATCGACACGGTGATGACCCCTATGGACTCCATTAAATATTATAAGTTTTATTTACGGGCCGGTTTTATGTCGATGGAACCACAAACCGGTTTTGTGCGTGCTTATGTTGGAGGGATTAATTATCAGCACTTTAAATTTGATCAGGTGTCGGTGGCACGCCGACAGGTAGGTTCAACATTTAAACCCTTTATATATTGTCTGGCCATGCAAAATGGTTATTCGCCATGTACCAAGGTTCCGAATATTCCTGTAACATTTGAACTTCCCCAGGGGTCTGGCCAGAAATTTTACACCCCGAAATATTCACCATCGGATGCTGACGGTGATATGATAACATTGAAATTTGGGCTTGCGGGCTCACTTAACCAAATTTCGGCCTGGGTACTAAAGCAGTTTTCACCGGAAGCAGCAATACATTTAGCTAATAAAATGGGAGTTTACAGTCATATTGACCCTTACCCGAGTATTTGTGTTGGTTCTGCCGAGGTACTTTTAAAAGAAATGGTTGGCGGATACTGCACTTTCGCCAATAAAGGTATTTACACTCGTCCGATGTATGTAACCCGAATTGAGGATAAAGACGGGAATGTACTGGCGACATTTACACCCATTCAGAAAGAAGCAATCAGCGAGGAAACTGCTTACCTGATGCTTGACCTGATGCGGGGAGTTGTTGACTTTGGTACAAGTACCCGTCTTCGGTATAAATATAAACTGACTAACGACCTGGCCGGGAAAACCGGTACAACCAATAATCATTCCGATGGCTGGTTCATTGGAATTGCACCGCAACTTGTCAGCGGGGCCTGGGTTGGAGGGGAAGAACGCAGTGTGCATTTCAGAACCATTGCCATGGGTCAGGGAGCAGTAATGGCATTACCTATCTGGGGACTTTTTATGCAAAAAGTGTATGCCGATGAAACACTGCCTTATAAAACCGATATACGATTCGAAAGACCTGAGAATATAAGTGTAGAAACTGATTGTGACACTTATAACCGAGAAAATCAAAGTTTCGATTTTATCGAATTTTAGGCGGAAAATACTTTTTTTGCGACTTCTTTAATGCCTGAAATTCTTTCAACACTGATATTTATATTCGTGTCAAGATGTTGCTGATATTTTGACAAATAAACTTTTTTAAATCCCAGTTTGATTACTTCCGAAATGCGCATCTGAATGTTCGAAACCGGTCGTACCTGACCCGAAAGGCTGATTTCACCGATAAAACACGATGAAGCATCAACTGCAATATCGGTTAATGACGACAATATTGCTGTCAGCACAGCCAGGTCGGCTGCAGGATCTGTTAATCTGATACCTCCGGCAATATTCAGAAAGATATCTTTCTGCCCAAGCCTGTATCCCATCCGTTTTTCGAGCACGGCTATGATCATGTGCAGACGTCGTGTATCGAAACCGGTAGTAATTCGTTGGGGACTACTATACACCGAGTTGCCGGCAAGGGCCTGAACCTCGATCATGAGTGTCCGGCTGCCTTCGTTCATAGCAGTAATTGCAGTTCCGCTGGCTCCCTCGTAATCGTCGGGTAACAGAATATTACCTGGGTCATTTACTTCGATGAGACCTTTTTGATCCATCTCGAAAACTCCCAATTCACTGGCTGAACCAAAACGGTTTTTTTTGGTACGGAGTAAGCGATAATAATGATTATTGTCGCCCTCAAACTGAAGTACTACATCAACAATGTGCTCCAGCGCCATAGGTCCCGCAATATTTCCTTCGCGCGTTATATGACCAATAAGAATAACAGGTGTCAGCGATTGTTTGGCAAAACGTTGCAGGAGTTGAGCACATGCTCTGATTTGGCCTACTGTTCCCGGGCTTCCGGGATTCTGGTCGGTGTATACTGTTTGAATTGAATCGACAACTACTATGTCGGGCTTTATTTTTTCAGCAGCAGCAATAATATTCTCGGCAATGGTTCCGGAATACAATAATATTTCGGAACTTCCTTTAACGAATCGGGATGCCCTCAGCCTGATTTGACCGGGACTTTCCTCACCCGAGACATATAAAATTTTCAACCCATCGAGCTGAAGTGCCGTTTGCAGCATAAGAGTCGATTTACCTACGCCCGGTTCACCACCCAGCAACAACACGGACCCTTTAACCAGACCTCCGCCTAGCACGCGGTTAAACTCCACAAAGGGAAGAATGATTCTTTCGCAATCTAACGGATTTACATCAGCAAGGTCAATCAATTCACTATCGGTTATGTTACCCGAATGCTGATGTAGGTCAGTTTTTTTAAGTACAATTTCTTCAGAAAAACTATTCCATGCACCACACGACGGACATTTCCCAATCCATTTGGGTGATTTATAGGCACATTGCTGACAAACAAAGACTGTTTTGGAAACAGGAGGCATTAATTCAAGCGGGTAAACTCTCGGTACAGATAAGATGCATTTTCCTTTTCAGGAGTATCTGGATTCAAATCAACCCGGCGTAACTTCATTATATCATCTTTAAAATATTCAACCTGCCAAAATCCATTCATATCAGAAGAAAAACCACGAATTGAACTCGAACCTTCAATCTTTATCAATGTTTTGGTAAGTTTCTTCTCAACACTGTAAAAACAATTATCAGTTATAGTTTCTCCGTCCTCGACTAAAGTTCTTACTAAAGTTCCATCGGTTTTAAACTCCCATGTCATTGTTTTTGTTGGATTTGCTAACATCAGTTCCGATTTCCACTCTCCGATAATATCTTCTTCAACCTTTGCGCAACCTGATAAAACGCTCACAAAAGCTATGATTAACAATACTGGGTAAATGGCTGATTTTTTCATAGTTACATCAATTAATACTACATCCTGCAAATATAAATAAAATCATATCAGTTCTGCAAAAAATGTTTAAAACTTTTTAATTATTGCCGAAGTGCTGTAACCATCAACCAAAGGAATGGTTTTTACTACACCTCCATAAGCTGTAACATGTTTGTATCCCACGATATCTTCAATGGTATAATCACCACCTTTTATCAAAAAATCAGGACTTACAATTTCAATCAGACTTTGCGGGGTATCCTCTTCAAAAATGCAAACTGCATCAACAACCCGCAGCGAAGCCAGAATTATAGCACGCGCGGTTTGATCCTGAATTGGTCTTGTATCACCTTTAAGCCTGCGTACCGAAGAATCGCTGTTTAACCCGACTATAAGTTTGTCACCCAAAGCTGCTGCGTGGAACAGGTATTCAACGTGCCCCCTGTGCAGAATGTCGAAACAGCCATTAGTAAACACAATTTTGAAACCGCATTGTTTCCATTCTTCGATACAGACCGCCACATCAGATAAATGATAAATTATTTTATATGGCGTAATGTTCTTGTCCATCAGGGCAACATATTGGTGAGAGTATCGGGAAAAACCAGACTGGGTTTAAATTTTTTTGCTTCTTCAAAGTCCATACTGGCGTATGATATTACAATCACCACATCGCCGACCATTACCTTACGGGCGGCCGGTCCGTTAAGGCAAATAACCCCTGAGCCGTATTCACCTTTAATAACATAGGTTTCGAGGCGTTCACCATTATTCAGATTTATCACCTGTACTTTTTCGTTTTCAATCAAATTGGCAGCAATCATCAATTTTTCATCAATAGTAATACTGCCTACATAATTCAGGTTTGCTTCGGTAACGCTCACCTTATGTATTTTCGATTTTACTATTTCAATATTCATAACAAAAATTCAGGCCGCAAATTTACAAATATTCTTTTACCCCTTCAAATAAAAATTATCAATCAGCCTGACCCCTGCACACCAAACAGCAACAAGCAACATATAGCCGCATGCAGATTTTTCGGCAGGAGCCGAGAAAAGAGTGTTTTTATCGCAAACAGCAATGTACTCTGTTTTAAGCCCTGGAACCAACTGCAAGCTATTCATGGCAAAGTCGGCAACCTGCTTAACCGTAGCATGTTGCACAGCCATAACCTGACATTCCGACAATATCCTGTTAATAGAGCCGGCAGCTTTTCGTCCTTCGACATCGAGACGGGAATTTCTTGAACTCATAGCCAGCCCATCAGGCTCCCGAATAATTTCACACTCAATAATTTCTATTGTCGGATAGCGCTGTTCAGCCAATTTTTTAATAATAAGTAACTGCTGAAAATCCTTACGTCCAAAATACGCCTTATGGGGTTGCACTGCATCAAACAGAGCATCAACCACCTCGACAACTCCCTGAAAATGACCCGGACGAAATGCCCCTTCCCACAGAGCATCGAGACCACCCAAATCGACAACAACAGATGTATCTTTATTGAAAAGATCATTGTATTCCGGCAGGAATAATACGTTACACCCGGAAACTTCAAGCAATTTAATGTCCGCCTCAATGTTTCGCGGATACTTATCGAAATCGCTTTTATCGTTAAACTGACGTGGATTTACAAAAATGCTGACCACTGTAAGGTCGTTTTGAGCTGCTGACTGAGAAATAAGCGAAATATGGCCCTGATGCAAGGCTCCCATTGTTGGTACAAACCCAATAGCAGAATGGTTTATTCGTTTGGTTTCCAGGTATTTACTCAGTTCGCTCCGGGTTTTAATTATTTCCATAAACTTTAATTTTTTTCACATAACAAAATTAGATTTAATTCGTTTATAACAGGTCAAATTCAAAATTGAAATCAGAATTTGAAAATTTGGTTTTTTGAAAGAACGATATATTTTATTAATTTTGCAGATTATTCTTAGTAAGTTATACTAATACAAATTATGAGTTTAAAAGTTCTTTACGTCTCTCAGGAAATCACGCCATACCTACCCGAAACCGAAATTTCGGTAATAAGCCGGTATCTGCCCCAGGGGGTTCAGGAACAAGGCAGGGAAATCAGGACTTTTATGCCCAAATTCGGATGCATAAACGAGCGTCGGAATCAACTGCATGAAGTGATTCGATTAAGCGGGATGAACCTGATTATCAACGACACCGACCATCCCCTGATTATAAAAGTAGCCTCAATTCAGCCAGCCCGAATGCAGGTATATTTTATTGACAACGATGATTACTTCGGGCGAAAATTCGGATTGAAGGATAAACGGGGCATGTGTTTCGCTGACAATGACGAAAGGGCTATTTTTTATGCCCGAGGAGTTATCGAAACAGTAAAAAAACTTTGCTGGGCCCCTGATTTGGTACATTGTCATGGTTGGTTTTCGGGTCTTGTTCCCTTATTCCTGAAAAAAATATACGCTGACGATCCCTTGTTCAGCGATTTGAAAATTATTTTTTCGGTATATGACTACGATTTCAAAAAGACATTAAGCGATGATTTTGCCGAAAAATTATGTGGCGACGGAATCTTACCAGAGGATGTTGCGGCTGTTAAACATGCGGATTTCATCAACTTCAATAAAATGGTAATCGATTATAGTGATGGAATCATCTATGGCAGTAAGAACATGGATATCGAAATAGACAACCACATCAGGGAATCAGGCAAACCCTTCCTTGAATATCAGGGTCCCGACGATTATATTTATGCATACAACAAGTTTTACGATTCAATAACACGAAAATAATAAAGCAATGCCGATGCGAATGATGATGAAGCGTGATTTTCCAATTTATTTAGCACTTATTTCTGCATTGTTCTTTTCGTCTTGCGAGATGGAACCCAGCGAAATCGGGCTTAACCTTCAACCGGGTTCCGACCGGATGGACCTTTTTATTGACACACTCGAAGTAGAGACATATACCGTTCTCGACGACAGTATTGCATCCGACGAAAGAACCTTAAGTCCGCTAGGCTCATATTATGACCCTTTGTTCGGTTTTGTAAAAGCTGACTTTTTTACCCATTTAAGGCTTTCGACTGCCAATGTTAAGTTCAGTGAAGTAGTGAATACTGCTGACTCGCTGATGTTGCACCTGTACTATACGGGATATTACGGTGACACCACAACACCTCAGACAATTCGGGTTTACCGCGTGCTGAATACCGATATTTATACCGATTCGGTGTATTATTCATCCTATCGTTTCGAACCCACTGATTTGCAAGAACTGACCAGCTACGAATTCAGCCCGCACCCCAGCGATAGTTTTATCAACATAAAAATGCCTCAAAGTCTCATTAATGAATTTATCAGCAGTACAAACACATCCAGTTTTGTCAGCAGTGATACTTTTATCGATTTTTTCAAGGGTCTTTATGTTACAACCGATGCTGTCAGCAACAATGGTTCGATTATTTATTTCAACCTGATTTCGCCAAATTCGAAAATGACTTTGTATTATAACGACAGTTTGTCTTTTAACTTTCTGATAAATGCATCATCGGCACGCATCAACATGTTTGAACATGATTTTTCGTCGGCTGATGCTTCGATACAACAATCAATCGACAATTTTAATTCTCCCAACGAAATAAGTTACCTGCAATCGCTTGGCGGATTAAGAATTAAAATGTTTATCAAAGGTCTGGAGGATCTCGACAGCCTTCGTTACGCAATCAACAAAGCAGAATTACAAATTACGATAAACCCGTCATCAGGCAGCACTTTTGCCCCACCTCCTGCATTGACCATGGTGGCAATAAACGAAGAAGGAAAAAATGAATTTCTGACTGATTATAAAATAAATTCAACCCACTTTGGCGGGAGTCTTGTTTCAGCCTCAAACACCTATACATTTAATATTCCGTTTCACATTCAACAACTCATTTTAAATCAAGAGTTGCTCGACAACGGCATTTATCTTTTCCCGCTCGATAACAGAACCAATGCAGGTAGGGTTGCCCTTAACGGAGGAAACCATAGTACAAACTCCATGAAAATAATTATAATGTACTCAAAATTTTAAGGAATTATGTGTGGTATTGTTGGATATTATGGTTACCGCGATGCATATCCTGTAATAATCAGGGGCCTGAAGCGACTTGAATACCGGGGGTACGATTCAGCCGGCATTGCACTGTTGAACAGTAAAACGCGCATATACAAGTGTAAAGGTAAGGTTAGCGATCTCGAAAATATAGTCATAAATCACGATTTAAGTGGAAAAATCGGGATGGGCCATACCCGTTGGGCCACCCATGGCGAACCTACCGATGTTAATGCTCACCCTCATTTGTCAATGAAAAGGCATTTTGTTGTTATTCACAATGGCATCATTGAGAATTATTCGAAACTACGCAACGAACTTATTGAAGAAGGTTACATTTTTATCAGCGAAACCGACACCGAAGTTCTTGCCAACCTTATTGAATATGTTTTTCTGAAACATAATACCACTGCTGAGGAAGCTGTGCGGCTTGCACTAACAAAGGTTATAGGTGCCTACGGAATTTTGGTGGCCCATACCGAAGATGTTGATCAGATTATTGCAGCACGCAAGGGAAGTCCGTTGGTTATCGGTAAAGGCGAAAACGAATACTTTTTTGCTTCCGATGCAACCCCGATTATTGAATATACCAATAGTGTAATTTATTTGAACGACGATGATATTGCAATTGTTAATAAAACAGGTCTTCATCTGAAAAGCATCAGCAATATTGTAAAAGAACCAGAAATTCAGAAGATTGAACTCGATATTGAAGAAATCGAAAAAGGTGGCTTTGAGCATTATATGCTTAAAGAGATATTTGAACAACCCAGGTCAATTACAGATACATGTCGTGGAAGGTTAAACTATTATGACCGATCGTTGAAGTTGGGAGGATTGCATGCTGTAAGCAAAAAGCTAATTGAAGCCGACAGGGTGATTATTGTTGCATGCGGCACCAGCTGGCATGCAGGGCTTGTAGGCGAGTATCTGTTTGAAGAGTTCGCAAGAATTCCCGTTGAAGTTGAATATGCATCAGAGTTTCGATACAGGAACCCTATTATTAATAGTAATGATGTAATAATCGCCATCAGTCAAAGTGGTGAAACAGCCGATACCCTGGCAGCCATCAGGCTTGCCAAAGAGGCCGGAGCACTGGTTATAGGAATCTGCAATGTGGTGGGATCGAGCATACCTCGCGAGACGCATGCCGGAGTATACACCCATGCCGGTCCCGAAATCGGGGTTGCTTCAACAAAAGCCTTTACGGCCCAGGTTGCTGTGCTCACAATGATGGCCATGCTGGTTGGGAAAGAAAACAACAGCCTGAATCAACAGGAATACGACGATTTAATTGAGGAATTATTCAGAATACCTGAAAAGGTTGAGACAACGCTGAAAAAAGCCGAGGAAATCAAAAGTATCGCTTCGTTGCTTAAAGATGCAACCAATGCCTTATATCTTGGACGGGGTTACCTTTTTCCTGTAGCACTTGAGGGAGCCCTTAAACTAAAGGAAATATCATATATTCATGCCGAAGGCTACCCCGCAGCCGAAATGAAACACGGTCCCATTGCCCTGATTGATGAAAAAATGCCGGTTATTGTACTTGCCACAAAAGATAAATCATACGAAAAGATTGTCAGCAATATTCAGGAAGTAAAAGCAAGAAAAGGAAATGTAATAGCCATTGTCACCGAAGGCGACACAACCATTAAAAATATGGCTGATCATGTTATCGAAGTGCCATACACCGATTTTGCACTGGCTCCACTGATTACGGTTGTTCCTCTTCAGTTGCTGTCCTACTATATTGCCGTTATGCGGGGTTGTAATGTTGACCAGCCCCGGAATCTTGCTAAATCGGTTACTGTAGAATAGTTTTTTATGTCAATAATAAATTCATATAATTCGTGTTAATAAATGTAATTGAAACCAATGTCAGTGCTTTTGAAAAAGAGAATTAGTATATATCTGATACTTGTAGCCGGGGCAATTGCCTTTACAACCTGTTCGACCGAGAAAAACACGACGATGTCGCGTTTTTACCATAATACGACAGCTCATTACAACATTTATTTCAATGCCAACGAGGCCTATAAAAAAGGTATTAAACAAGCCGAAGCAGCAAATACTGATAATTATGTT
The DNA here is from genome assembly GCA_029564465.1 of Bacteroidota bacterium. GTDB lineage: Bacteria > Bacteroidota > Bacteroidia > Bacteroidales > ML635J-15 > JAGOEF01. The sequence goes on from JAKQPY010000158.1 coordinate 21,518, forward strand.
GCAATACTTCCTATGTTTATTATCAGCAAACCCGAGGCAGCATCTGCGGTAACCGGCGACATGGACAAAACCATTAAAAAATCCTCGAAGGCAATCAAGTTTCATTCCATCACAGCCAAGCCGAAAACCAAATCGGGTAAAATGAGTGCGAAGGACAAGGAATTTTATAATAAAAAAGAATTTAATAAATGGGTTGACGACTGTTTTTTACTGATGGGTAAAGCCCATTTTGCCAAACACGATTTCCTGCAGGCGCGTCAAAACTTCGAATATATCATTCGACAATTTCCCAAAGAGGATGTAGCCTATGAAGCTAAAATATGGCTTGCCAGAACATTTACTGAAAGCGGTAAATTCAAAAATGCGAAGGATATGCTTGATTTAATTGAGGCAGACAAAAACATGCCGAAAAAATATCAGGCTGATTTTGCCGCTGCCTATGCCGATTACTTCCTGAAACAAAACGAATACGAAGACGCTATTCCGAAACTTAGAAGAGCAGCGAAAGAAAGTCCCAAAAAGAAACAGCGCGTCAGATATAAATACATTTTAGCTCAATTGCTTGAGGAAACTGGGCAAAACAAAGCGGCTTCAGACATGTATAATGAGGTGACCAAAATGAACCCGCCTTACGAAATGGAATTCAACGCACGCATAAATATGGCCCGCTTATACAGTGGAACCGGGGGTAAAGAGGTTCGAAAAAAACTGCGTAAAATGTCGCGCGATGATAAAAACATCGAATATCTTGACCAAATTTTTTATGCACTGGCCGAAATTGATTATAAAGATGGAAAAACCACTGAAGCCATAAAAAATTACCGTCTATCATCAGAAAGAAGTATTTCGAACACCTATCAGAAAGCAATTTCCTGTGAAAAACTTGGTAAAATTTATTATTCAGAGAAAGATTACATTAATGCTCAGGCGTATTACGACACTTGTTTAGCCAATTTGCCTTACGACTACAAAGGGTACGCTGAAATACAGGATATGAGCAATAATCTCACAGAGCTTGTACAATATTTAAATGTAATTACACTCGAAGACAGTTTGCAAAAGGTAGCCAAAATGAGCGAATCGGAACGCAACTCACTGATTGATAAAATCATTTCTGATTTGGTTGCCGAAGAACAACTTCAGCAGCAATTAGAGAGCGAAAAGCAAATGAATTCAATGCTATTTGATCAGCGGCGCGACGGAGGCTATCAGAACCCTTCTGCACCCAGTGGTGGCAAATGGTATTTCTACAATCCGGCACAACTAAGCTTTGGCAGGAATGAATTCACAAAAAAATGGGGTAATCGTAAAAACGAAGACCATTGGCGCAGAAAAAACAAAACAACCGTGAATTTCGGATCGGAAACTGCCAACGCGGACAGTCTGGCTAACGACACTGCATCTTCGAAAAAACTCACCAACAATAAAAGCCGCGATTATTACCTTCAGGATTTGCCTCTCACCGATAGTCTGATTAAACAATCGGATGAGAGAATTGTGGACGCATATTACAATGCCGGCAGGGTTTATAAAGAACGGTTCGAGGATTACGATCAGGCCATTTCCAGTTTTACAGAACTCAATAGGCGGTTCCCGCAGAATATTTATCTGCTTTTAAGTTATTACAACCTGTATTTGATAAATAAAATTCTCAATCGGCCATCCGATATGGAGGTATATAAAAACTTGATTATCACTAAGTTTCCTGATTCGCATTATGCCAACTTACTGCGCAATCCAAACTACATTGCCGAACTCGAAGCCAAGCGCCGTACCGATGTGAACTTCTATATGCAAACTTACGATGCCTATGTTACGGGAAGATGCTCTATGGTAAGTAATAATGTTAACACCTACCTGGCGGGAAAAACCGAAAATGATCTGGTTCCAAAATTCGAATTTTTATCGGTTTTATGCATTGGCCGCAGTGGCGACGAAAATGGGTTTAAAAAGGGCTTACTTGGTTTCGTTAATAAATATCCGGATGATGAACTGGTGCAGGCAGCCGAAGATATATTGGCCTATTTTGGTTCAGCCAACATTGATGAATTGCGCCGTGAATTGGCTAACCGACCGGCTGTTGACCCTCAAGACATTGCCATTCAGTACAATCCTTCCGACAGTACCCCTGCACCTGCCTCAGTTTTCAAGATTGAAGACGAAGTTCCTCACTACTACGTAATTCTGATAAATACAGATAAAATTGACATCAATCGATTGAGCTTCGAAGTGCGGAATTATAATATCTTTACCTTCAGTCTGAAGAATTTCCTGGTATTGAATTCAATGTATGACGGAAGCTATCAGATGGTTGTAGTGAAAACCTTCGACAATAAACGCCAGTCGATGAATTATATGCGTATGATCAGCAGTAACCCTGATGTATTTGGCCGTATCGAAAACGACGATTATAAACAGTTTACCATTTCTGAAGAAAACTATCAGACACTGAAGCGACAGAAAAATCTGAATCAATACATGGAGTTTTTCCGGCAGAACTACTAAAACAATGATTCAGTGTAACTGTTTTATAAGTAGCTTAAAATAAATAAAACATGAAAAAAATACACATCCTTTGGGTAGATGACGAAATCGACCTCCTGAAGCCACACATTATATTTCTACAACAGAAAGGGTATGAGGTCAGTACCTCAACGAATGGACATGATGCTATTGAAATTGCATCACGGCAAGAATTCGACTTGTTTTTTCTTGATGAGAACATGCCGGGGATAAGTGGTCTTGAAACCTTAAATAAACTAAAGGAAATATCGCCCCTTACACCGGTAATAATGATTACCAAAAGTGAGGAAGAAAATATCATGGACAATGCCATCGGTTCCAAAATTAGCGACTATTTGATAAAACCGGTGAACCCCAATCAAATTCTGCTGGCAATAAAGAAAAACATCGACCATAAGCGATTGGTAACCGAAAAAACCAATCAGGCTTATCAGTCGGCATTTACCCGTTTGGGGATGGAAATAAACGATTCGCTTACCCACCAGGATTGGATAAGTGTTTATAAAAAACTTGTTTTTTGGGAGTTAGAGTTGTCGCAATCGGAAGATGGCGGACTCGACGAAATTCTTCAAATGCAAAAAAACGAAGCCAACTCTGCTTTCGCAAAATTTATTAAGAAGAATTACGCCGGTTGGTTCGGGAACAATAAAGAAGACAAACCGATTCTTTCGCCAAGCTTGCTGAGAGAAAAAGTATTTCCATTGCTGAATGCAGGTAAAAAGACCTTTTTGCTGGTAATCGACAATTTGCGTTTCGACCAGTGGAAAGCCATTCAACCGGAACTCAATCCGTTTTACCGTACAGAGTCCGAAGATTTATATTACTCAATTCTTCCCACGGCCACACAGTATTCGCGCAATTCACTGTTTAGCGGATTAATGCCCTCCGAAATTGACCGGTTATACCCCGAATTGTGGAAAAACGATGAAGACGATGGTGGAAAAAACCTCTACGAGGAAGAAATGCTCCGGAATATGCTCAGGAAATTCAACATTTCTGATAATATATTTTTTGAAAAAGTTAACGATGTAAAAAACATTAAAAAGACACAGGATCATTTACGTGAGCTCTCCAAGCAACACCAGTTGATGGTGATGATTGTAAATTTTGTGGATAATCTTTCGCATGCCCGCACCGATCAGAAAATGATAAAGGAGTTGGCCAATAACGAAACAGCCTACCGCTCAATAACCCGTTCGTGGTTTAAACATTCTCCGTTGCTCGACCTCATCAAAGCCTTGTCGGAACAAGACATCAACATAGTTATTACTACCGACCACGGAACAATTAAAGTACAGGACGCAATAAAAGTGGTTGGAGAGCGTAACACGACCACCAACCTGAGATACAAACAGGGCCGGAACCTGAAATATAACCCGCGCGAGGTGTTCGAAGTAACGCGCCCCGAAACGGTGTACCTTCCCCTGACAAACTTAAGTTCGACCTATATCTTTGCTACAGGGAGCGACTTTTTTGCCTACCACAACAATTACAATCACTATGTAAAATATTATCGCGACAGTTTTCAACATGGGGGAATATCGCTCGAAGAAATGCTGATTCCTGTAATTTTATTAACCCCACGTAAGTAATTATGCCCTCGCTATCGTTGACAAGCCTTTACGAAATTGAGGCTTCTGCAGCATTGTTCTTGGAACTAAACGCCGGACAACAAATTTTTGCTTTCCGTGGCGAGATGGGTTCAGGGAAAACTACGTTTATAACTGCTTTATGTAAAACACTGGGCGTCGACAACAATGTAAGCAGCCCTACATTTTCCATTGTCAACGAATATACCAGCAATAAGGGAAAAACCATTTATCATTTCGATTTTTACAGAATTAAAAACATCGGCGAATTGTTTGATATCGGATTCGAAGAATATATTTCGGATGACACATATGTTTTTATTGAATGGCCGGAAAAAGCCTATGAAATACTGCCCCCGGAAACTATCATTATCGACATTAATGTTTTAAACAATGGAACCAGAATATTAATATGGTAAACCAATTTCACGAAATAATTCCGGCAGGCTTCTGCCCGAATATAATATTACATTCCAGCCCCTTTTTCGGGCTGCTTCACAATTGACATCAGAATCGTCGATAAACAAGGTTTCTGACGGAAGTATTGCTGCATCTTCTTCAACATAACGGAATATAGCATCATCGGGTTTACGGAGTCCGATCTCATGTGAAAAATAGGCTTTTTGCACCAGTTCTTCCAGGCCATTGACCTGATGATTTTCCTGCAAATCGCTGGTGTAGAAACGATAGTGAATATGATTGGTATTACTCAAAATGAAAGTTCGGTATTTTGATTTCACACGTTTAAGTAATTCCAGGTTTTCGCGTGGAAAGTCAAGTATCAGCGCATTCCATGCCGCAATGATATCTGTGTTACAAAGATCAGTGCCTGACAAGCGTCGTATCTCGTTACAATAATATTCATCGCCTGCCATTCCCGTTTCAAGACTATCGAAAAGGCCTTCCTGATGGCTGAGGGTGTATAGTCGGTCAAAATTATTGATACCCAGATTCTTAAATGCCTCAAACGAAAGCATCGGATCGATGTTGAGTATTACATTACCCAAATCGAATACAATATTTTTATACAGTTGCATATAACAGTCAATTATCTGCAAATTAAATAAAACAACTATTACAGAAGCATATCGATAATATTTATTCGAAAAAATTATGAATATTAATCTTGCTTATGACTGAAAAATCTTGTAATATTGCGGTCGAATTCAAAAAGACGAATTCAGGGTCCCATAGCTCAGTTGGTTAGAGCACCTGACTCATAATCAGGGGGTCCTAGGTTCAAGCCCTAGTGGGACCACTTGCCGGAACTCCGGCTTTTCTTTGAAGACTGAGGTCCTATAGCTTAGCTGGTAGAGCACCTGACTCTTAATCAGGGGGTCGAAGGTTCGAACCCTTCTGGGACCACAAATCGTTTTATTAAAATAAATAAAATATGTGTACAAAAAACTAAACTTTTTTGCACATTTTTTGTATAATACATTGACAATAACAATTAAAATTGAGGAGGATTTGCTATGAAACACCATATACTATTACTAATCATTGCTTTTTCAACAATAATTTCGCTTAATGCCAGGGCACAGCAAGGCGTTGCCAATCTGGGTTTCGAAAACTGGAGCACAACCATTTTAGGAGAAACCTTAACCGGCTGGGTAAGTCTGAATGCCTCGAAAGAGACCTCAGATGTATTTTCAGGTTCCGCAGCACTTAAGCTGGAAACAAAAAATTCGATAATGGGATTGCAACCGGGTCTTGCAACCATTGGTATAATGTCGGGGTTGACGGCAATACCCGGAGAACCATTCAGCGATGTTCCTGGAAGTATCCGCGGATACACCAAATTTAACCTGGCCACAGGCGACACCGCCCTGTTTTATATCAGGCTCACCAATATGGGTGAAATCATAGCTTCAGCCGACACTATGTTTGCCGGAGTTCAGAGCAACTGGACCCAATTTGTATTGAATCTGAACTGGTACTCATGGGGGATTCCCGACAGCATACAGATTGGAATTACCTCGGGTGGAAACAGCAGCCTTATCGGGTTCAATATCGGAAACACTACAGCCGGAAGTTGGCTTAAAGCTGATGCATTTGCTTTGGGCGACTTTGTTTCGATTGACAAGATGATGGGAAATACCGATAAGGTTCAGGTATTTCCAAATCCATCGAAAGGCTTTGTGTATATTGCCAATGCTAAAAATGCAACGATTATTATTTATAATATGCTTGGCAAAAAAGTATTGGAAATCAGAAATCATGACGCTGAAAAAATCAATCTGGCTAACCTTCCTGCCGGCAATTACATAATTCAGGTAAATAAAAATAATGTTGTATCTTCGCATAAACTGATTTTAACCAAATAAAATCTCATGCAAAAAGTTGCCGTTGTCTTATCAGGATGTGGCGTATACGACGGAAGCGAAATTCATGAAGCAACCCTGTCGCTGTATGCACTTAGCAAATATGGTTTCCACTACAGTTGCTTTGCACCTGACACCAATCAACACCACGTGATAAATCACCTTAGCGGTGAAATTATGCCTGAAAAACGCAATGTTTTAATTGAATCAGCCCGTATCGCCAGGGGTAAAATAAAACCCCTGACGAAACTGGAAACAGGTGAATTCGACGCAGTGCTTTTCCCAGGAGGCTTCGGTGCTGCAAAGAATCTCAGCAATTTTGCCTTTAAAGGAGAAAAACTCTATGTATCGGAAGAGGTGTCGGAAGTGTTGCGAAGTTTTCATGCTGCATCAAAACCCATTGTGGCGCTTTGCATTGCACCGGTGCTTGTTGCAAAAACACTGGGAGCTACTGTTACTATTGGCACCGATATTTCGACTGCCGAAAAAATAGTTTCAATGGGTGGAAAGCATCAGAATTGTCAATATAATCAAGTGTTGGTTGATGAGGTGAACAAAGTAATTTCGACTCCATGCTATATGCTTGCTTCCAGTGTTTATGAGACAGGAGAAGGAATAGAGGCTGCCATAGGTGAATTAAAAAAGCTTCTTTCAAAACATTAAGCCATATTTTTTGTTATTCACTTCGAACCTATTAATCAGACAGAAGTGAAACAATTCCTTATCAAACACAAATGGAAAATAATATTCGCATCAGCCGGCCTAATAGCAGGCTATGCTTATTATTATTTTGTTGGCTGCGCCTCAGGTAGTTGCCCCATTCAATCGAAATGGTATCTGAGCACCTTATATGGTGGCATTATAGGATATCTTCTAGCAGGTTTGATAACATCGAGAAACAACAAAAATAAAAATGAGACAATATGAAAAAATCCCATTTACTATTAGCAGTCATCATCGTTCTTATGGCTGTAGCCTGTTCAGGTAAACCTAAAACATCACATTCAGAAAATGTCATTGCTCTGGAAAACGAAAAAGACTTTGATTCGATAATTAAGGGAGAAATACCTGTACTTGTCGATTTTCATGCTGAATGGTGCAGGCCCTGTAAGGAGCAATCCCCAATTCTCGCCGAGTTTGCTGACGAAATGGATGGAAAAGTAATTGTGCTTAAAGTTGACGTTGACAGGTACCCAAATATCGCAACTCAATATCAGGTTTCAGGTATTCCCACCCTGATACTGTTTAAATCGGGTATTCAGGTTTGGGGAAATACTGGACTTGTACAAAAAACTGAATTATTATCGTCGATTAAACAAAATCTCTGATATTTAATCAGTTGATAAGCGCAGCTAAAAGTGCGATACATATTTGCAATTTAATCAGTATTAGCATAAGATATACATTGATAGGCCAGTAAAAATGTATTGGATATAAATCATTAATATTATATCTTTACATTTTATTTAACACTGATGACAATTGCTGGTGACATGAAGCTGTGGGGGGCACAAAAATATTCCGCAAGAGAATTTTACCCTTTTCATTTGGGAATAATTAAAGCAATTGCAATGGTTCAGGCTGCTTTTTCAAGTGGCAAATTAATGATTAACACCAATGTGCCATGTGTGGAATAACCGGGATATATGCCTTTGGTAGCTCGGGGTTCCACCGGTTCGCTTACGTTGAAGATGCGGTAAAAACACTGCGTCTCAGAGGTCCTGATGGCTCCGGTACATATCAGGGTGATGTTGCAAAACTGGGGCATACACGGCTTTCGATTATCGACACAACTGATGCAGGAGCACAACCTTTCACTGACCCAACGGGACGCTACAGCCTGGTTTATAACGGGGAATTTTACAATTATCTCGGTTTCAGGAACGAGTATGAAAAAGAAGGAATAAAATTTATCAGCAACTGCGACACCGAAGTTTTGCTGTATTTGCTGATTAAAGAAGGGAAGGAAGGACTAAAAAAAATCAATGGTTGTTTTTCAATCGCATTCTACGACAACGAAAAACAGGAATTACTACTTGCCCGCGACCGGATGGGAATAAATCCATTGTTGTATTATCAAGATTCGGAGTGTTTAATTTTCGGTTCAGAGATGAAAGCCATACTGGCTTATCAAATCAGAAAAAACATTGATACGTCGTCGATGTTTAACTATTTCAGGTTGAATTACACTCCCGGGGAACAAACCATTTTGCAGCAGGTGAGGCGGCTTCGTCCGGGCAATTGCATGATAATAAACCAAACGGGGGCCAGTATTGAAGCTTTTTACAGGATTCCTAATGGTGAAACCGCTGATATTTCTTACAACGAGGCAATGGTTCAATTGCAAGAATTACTTTATGCATCGGTAAAGCGGAGATTAATTGCCGATGTGCCCTTGGGATCATTTCTCAGCGGAGGCATTGATTCTTCGGTAATTGTTGCTTTAGCCAGCGGAATGACCAGCCACCTGAATACGTTTTCGATTGGGTACCGCGATGAACCATTCTTCGATGAAACATCGTATGCCGAGCTTGTAGCACGAAAATTCAACACCAACCATACCGTTTTCAAGTTGTCGAACGACGACCTGTTACACCAAATGCCTCTGGTACTCGATTATCTAGATGAACCTTTTGCAGATAGTTCAGCCATAGCCGTGCATATTCTCAGCATGCACACGCGCAAAACTGCCACAGTAGCTCTATCGGGAGATGGTGCCGATGAACTTTTTGCAGGGTACAACAAACATCTGGCTCATTATAAAACTATCTATCCCGGGGCTCGTGAGCATATTGCCGGATATTTCGGATGGTTGTGGAAACAACTTCCCCAGTCCAGAAACAATTCACTGACAAATAAATTCCGTCAGCTAAACAAATATTGCGAAGGCAAAGAACTTTCGGCAAAAGACAGATATTTTGCATGGGCTAGTTTCGCGTCGGAGCAACACCCGACTGGTTTAATCAAAGAAAATTTTCTTAATAAAACCGGTGCGCGTATGCAGCGTGAGGAGTGTTTGCAGTACATGAAAGGCAAAAGCGAAATGAACGAAATTTTGTATACCGATATGCACATGGTTCTTCAAAACGACATGCTCACTAAAGTTGACCTCATGTCGATGGGGAATAGCCTGGAAGTTCGCGTCCCGTTTCTTGATCACACAGTCGTTGATTTTGTTTTTAAACTTCCAATTGAATATAAAATCGACGGTACAATGAAAAAAAGAATTTTACAGGATACTTTCAGGAGTACCCTTCCCGAAGAACTGTACCGAAGGCCAAAACACGGGTTCGAGGTACCTCTGCTGAAATGGATGCGCAACGAACTTTGGCAGACGATTGACAACGATTTGCTGGGACCCCGTTTTATTGGGGAACAAAATATTTTCAACTACCCTTACATTCAGGAACTCAAAAGCAAACTTAAAAGTAATAATCCGGGAGACGCACAGCTTCACATCTGGGCACTGATGGTATTTCAGAAATGGTGGAAAAAATATTACATGTAAATTATGCCAAAAATTCTACGAATTATAAACCGGTTTAATTTAGGAGGGCCAACCTACAATGTTGCCTATCTGAGTAAATATATGGCGCCCGAATACGAAACGCTTCTCGTGGGTGGCGCAATTGATGAATCAGAAGCAAGCTCCGATTATATCATAAAAAAACTTGGGCTTGACCCTGTTATTATTCCTGAAATGAAACGGGAAATTAATGGCCGACTCGACAGAATTGCTTATATAAAAATAAAACAAATAATCAAAGATTTCCAACCTGATATTGTTCACACACATGCGTCCAAATCAGGTTTTATCGGGCGGTACGCGGCCATTAATTGCAAAGTTCCGGTGATAGTCCATACGTTTCATGGCCATATTTTTCATTCCTACTTTAATCGCTATAAAACCCTGGTTTTTAAAACCATCGAGAGAAATCTGGCAAAAAAAACATCGGCAATTATTGCCATCAGCAATCTTCAGTTGCAGGAGTTGTGTTACGAGCATCGCATTGCGCCCGAAGACAAATTCAGGGTTATTCCCTTGGGCTTTGACCTGGAGCGGTTTCAAGACTCCTATACATTAAAAAGGGAATCATTCCGACGAGAATATAATGTTTCGGATGATGAAATTGCCATATCGATTATCGGAAGATTGGTTCCTGTAAAAAATCATCAATTGTTTATCAGTGCGTTTGCACAAGCCAAACAAACGTCGAACTGTAAAATGCGGGCTTTTATTGTTGGTGACGGGGAATTATTCGACAATCTCGCCCAGCTAGCCGGAAACATGGGACTTTCCATAACAACCAACGAAAATAAAACAGCAAAAGCTGATATTACTTTTACTTCATGGATTAAAGATGCAGACTATGTATTTGCAGGCTCTGATATTGTTGCATTGACCTCGTTAAACGAAGGAACCCCCGTATCACTCATTGAAGCTCAGGCAGCAAATAAACCCATAGTTTCAACAAAAGTCGGGGGAATCGAAGATGTTGTTATCAGCGGAAAAACAGCATTATTAAGCGACAACAACAACACCCGGGCTTTTGCCGACAATCTGTGCCTGCTGGCCAATCACAAAGAACTCCGCGACGAAATGTCGGCAGCAGGATACGACTTTGTCAAAAACAAATTTCATTATTCCCGTCTGGTCTCCGACATGAAAGACCTTTATAGTGATTTACTTGCAAAGCATTGATTTAAAATATTTTTTTTTTATTTTTGAAAGTTAATTAATTGCTTTTATGAGGTCTAAAACCATTCTTATAATTTCGCTTATACTTATTACAATTTTACTTAATTCATGTAAGATACTGCGGCCCAGTGAAATGTTCAAAGAAAACAAGGAATACCCTGTTTCAGAATTTAAGCCTTCCGAAAAAGAATACAGGATAAAGCCTTTCGATGTTCTTTCAATTAGGATCACTACAAACGATGGATTTTCGCTAATTGGTTTGGGAGGAGGCTCTTCGGGTAATAATGAGAATAATTATCGCATGCTCCAGCGGGGTCTGGAATATCTAGTTGAATTTGATGGATTGGTAAAACTTCCAACTTTGGGAAGAATTAATATAAGTGGATATACAATCAGAGAAGCTGAGAAATTACTTGAAGAGAAATATGCCGAATTCTATCAAAGTCCCTTTGTCCTGCTTGAGGTTTCAAATCGCAAGGTGTTTATTTTCTTTAACGGTGGTACAAAGGCTACTACGATTAGTATTCCACCCGAGAATCTAACACTTATTGAAGCAATCAGTAAATCTGGTGGGCTTAGCGATATAAGTAAATCCTATCGAATAAAGCTAATTCGCGGTGACATTACCAATAATCCTGAAGTGTATTACTGGAATTTGTCCACCTTGGATGACATAAGAAATACTAATATATTACTTGAAGCTAACGACGTAGTTTACGTGGAAAGTAAGCCGCAATATGTTACCCGGATACTGCGAGAGATTTCTCCCTACCTTACATTGGCAACCACGGCCTTGTCTGTTTATGGAATTTTCTTTAAAAAATAGATTTTAAGCTCCAATGAATAAAAATAAAATACCCACGTTTAATGCCAGTTTCGATTTCAGGGTTGTCCTGAAAATCCTGCAAAAAACACTATGGATTGCCATTTTAATAATGATATTTGCTTTGATCGGCGGGTTTCTGTATCACAGGTACACTGTACCTGTTTTCGAAGCCAGAAGTATAATGCAGGTGAAAGAAGAAAATAAAACACGGGAATATCTCGGCATCGAAGCGGGTTTTTCTGAAAGTGATTTAAACAGTGTAATTGAATTGATTAAGTCGAATACTTTTATTAAAGAATGTTTGGTTGATTTACCACTGGATGTAAGCTACTACAAGAGAGGCACATTTATATCAACAGAATTATACCGTCAATCTCCTTTTATTGTTTACGTAAATGTAAATAACCCTGCAATTCTAGACAATAAAATCGATATTAGTTTTATTAAAGACAAGTATCGGATAAGTTATGAAATTGGGAACGAAGACTATGAATACATTCTATCTCCCGAAGACTGGCATTCAATTTTCGGAGGCGAAATATTCGTACATTATGAATCACCCAAAACCATACGTGTTGAACAAGAAAATGATTCTAAGCAGAAGTATTATTTCGTGGTAAATAATCCGGCAACCCTGCAATTGAAAATTCTGAGAAATTTAGAAGTCAGGGTGCAGAACGAAAGTGCGCGAACCATACGAATTACATTTCGCGATAACAACCCCCGTAAAGCCGCAGAAATTGCCAATACCATTGCCGAAAAATTTATTGTTTACGACCTGAATCGAAAAAAGGAAAGCGCCAATAATGTAGTGAAGTACATCGATCAACAACTCGAAAGTATTTATTCGGAACTTGATCAAACCGAAAAAGACCTTTTTACATTCAGAAAGACCAACCGGATTCCGCCCGGTGAACAATCGTACGGTTCGACCATGGGCAGTGTGTACAGCAATAAAATTACAGACATCGAAAATAATATTATCGATTTAGAACTCGAAATTGTCACACTTGAGAAAATTAAAAAAGATATTGCGACTAACCCGAAGCTCAATGTTTATGAACTGATGGCCTTAATATCGGGAGCCAATACCGAGCAATTTGTAATGAACCTGTTGAGTTCACTTCAAAGTCTTTACGATCAGAAGCAAGTACTTCTTTTTGATGTTACCAACAATAACTTCAAAATCAAAACACTGGACGAACAAATTGAAGTTAAAAAAGCCAGTATTGTCGATTTCATTAATTCTGCAATAAGCCGGTTGCAGGTTCAACTCAATCAGTATAAGAATACCATCGCCGAAATGGAGTCTGAAATGTTTCGCGATACATCGTTTAAAGAAATTGAATACACCAAATTAAACCGACTTTATGGCATAAACGAAAGTTTTTATTACCAGATGATCAGAACCAAAGCGGAATATCTGATATCACAAGCCGGACTGGTTTCTAATAATATAATACTCGAAAAAGCTACTATACCCAAACAGCAGAAATCTCCCATACTTAGTCTGATAATTATTATATCGATTGCTATCGGATTGTTTCTGATTTTAGTGATTATCGTAATAAGGTATCTGCTTTATAATAAAATAATTTCGGTCAACGACATCCAAACGTACAGCGAAATACCTGTAATTGGTGGTATCCCGACCCATAGGATAAAATCAAGCATATCTCAACTGGTTATTCACAATCACCCGAAATCGATGTTGGCTGAAGCGTTCCGAAATATCAGGGCCAACCTCGAATTTATAAACCCAGCCGAAGGAAGTAAAATTGTCACTGTTTCGTCAACGATATCAGGTGAGGGTAAAACTTTTGTGGCAATTAATCTGGGGGCTATTATAGCCATGGCTGGTTATAAGGTAATTCTGTGTGATTTTGACCTGCGTAAACCGCGATTCCACAAAAGTTTTGAAACTGACAATCTCAAGGGAATCAGCACCATATTAATCGGCCGGCATAGTTACAGTGAATGTATTCACAATACCGAAATCGAGAATCTTCATTTCATTACCTCAGGCCCGATACCTCCAAATCCGGGCGAAATTATCATGCAGGATTCCTATACTGAATTAATGAAATACCTGAAAAATAATTATGATTACATTATTATTGATACCCCACCCATTGGAATCGTTACCGATGCCATGAATTCGTATCAGATATCGGATTTCCCGATTTATATTACCCGCTCCGGAGTATCACCAAAAGCTTTCATAGAACATATCAATGATTTTGTTGATTCATCGAAAATTAAAAATCTGAGCATTATTCTTAATGGCATCGAGGGTGGTGACAGCCGCTATGGTTACGGGTACAAGTATGGTTATGGGTATCGATACGGTTACAACCGATATGGATACGGTTACGGGTATGGATATACTGAATACATGAAAACCAACAACTATTATTCTAAAGACGATGAACCAAAACCATCGTTATTAAGGATTCTTCTGGAACTCCTGCGTTTTAGAAAAAAACAATAATCAAATGGACAAAAACCTGATTTACCTGATTACCTTCATTATTGCGGTAGTAGCCGGATTGCTGCTGAACAGATTTTTTCTGAAACGCAATATGAGCTTTTTAATTAAAAAAGCCAACAATAATGCCATCAGGTGGAGCAGCCAATCCAAACCTATTTTTGGAGGGGTTAGTTTCTTCTGTCTATTTCTGACAGCCATGATAGCCTACTTGTTTCTTTTCGGGTTCGAAACTGCGGTGACCAAAGAATTTCTTGCATTGTTAATTGTTATTACCCTCTCGTTTATTATGGGACTTGCAGATGATCTGATTAATACGCCACCATTCTTTAAATTCATTGTTCAGTTTTTAGTGGCAGCCATTTTTATTTACAGCGAAATTTATATTAAAATATCACCCCACGAATGGATTAACTATACGATTACCGTTTTTTGGGTTGTCGGTATAATGAACTCGATAAACATGCTCGATAATATGGATGCCATTACCAGCATGACTTCGCTGAGTATTATAGCATGTACTGTAATATTCTCGCTCACTGGAAATGCGCTTTCGGAATCGCCACTTTCGGTATTTATTTCGGTGGTACTGACAGGCGCAATAATCAGCTTTCTTTTTTACAACTGGCATCCTTCGAAAATGTACATGGGTGATAATGGAAGCCAGATTCTGGGCTCTTTTCTGGCATTTGCCGGGATAGTATATTTTTGGAACGGTATTGATATCACCGAGTTTTCGTATGGATATAACACAAAACAAATTGTGATAGTAGCCATGGCCTTTATCGTGCCACTTACTGATACAACAACAGTAACAATCAATCGGCTTTTACGTGGTAAATCGCCATTTGTTGGTGGCCGCGACCATACCACACACCACCTTTCATATCTGGGTTTAAAAGAAAGGGGTGTAGCATTGCTTCTATTTTCGATAAATTGCGTGGGCTTGTTGTTGGCATACCGCGTTATTCACTTTCAAAACTGGAATAATTCGATATTCTGGATATTTGCTATATATCCCATCCTGATTTTTGTTATCCTCTATTCCATCACAAAAATCTCAAAACCCAAAACCTAATTATGCCTCATATTAAAAATATCGCAAAAATTCCATTTTTCGTTTTAATCGGTCTGTTTGGAGGATTACTCGCCGCAAATTTTTTCATTTCATCACATCCGGCCGAAACCATAACTAACCAAGCCGAGATAAGCTCCGAAGAAATTGTCAGCGATGTTCCGTATACCGTTTTTCAGCCGAGCATTCCTGATACTGTATATTTTGCAGGAGAAAGGGTACCACTCGAATACTTCGACGTTTACGAAAGTCTTGATTACGAGATGATTATAAATACATACCGGCATTCATCAACTTTATTGTATGTAAAAAGAGCCGCTCGATATTTCGAAATTATTGAGCCCATATTAAAGCAAAACGGAATACCCGACGATTTTAAATATTTATGTGTTGCCGAAAGTGGTCTCAGCAATGCCATCAGCCCATCGAATGCTGTGGGGTTCTGGCAGTTCCTTAAGGCAACCGGTCAGGAATATAAAATGGAAATCAACAATTATGTTGATGAACGCTACAACCTTGAGATGTCGACAAAAGCAGCCTGCGATTATTTAAATAAAGCCTATAAGGTTTTTGGCAAATGGAGTCTGGCTGCTGTTAGCTACAATATGGGAATGGGTGGGCTTTCGCAACGAATGAAACACCAGAAAGTTGATAATTATTGGGATTTATACCTGCACGAAGAACCGGCCAGGTATGTGTACCGTATAATATCATTAAAGATAATTATGGAGAACCCGGAATTCTATGGGTTCAATCTGGATGAAAATGATTTTTATCAGCCCTTAACGTATAAGCTGGTTGAGGTTGACACAAGTATTTACCGCTTGCAGGACTTTGCAGCTTCCTATGGAATCAGCTATAAGATGCTGAAACTCTATAATCCCTGGATAAGAGACACCCTGCTGATGAACCGATCGGGGAAAAAGTACATACTGCAAATTCCAACAGCAGATTCGAGAATCATACACCGGAAACAACAGAACTAGCACCAATTCGGTGCATTTAAATAATCAGAAGGCAAAAGAGGGGCATGCAAGCAGAAGAAACTATTAGCATTTACGGTGCCAGAGAGCACAATCTGCAAAATATAAATCTTGAGATTCCACGCAATAAACTGGTTGTAATTACCGGGTTAAGCGGTAGTGGAAAATCATCGTTAGCCTTCGACACACTTTACGCCGAAGGGCAACGTCGTTATCTGGAAACTTTTTCGGCCTATGCGCGCCAATTTATCGGAAATCTCGAAAGACCCAAGGTTGATAAAATTACCGGCTTAAGTCCCGTTATTTCGATAGAACAAAAAACAACCGTAAAAAACCCCCGTTCTACCGTTGGGACTATTACCGAAATCTATGATTACCTGAGATTATTGTATGCCAGGGCTTCGATAGCCTATAGTTACAATACCGGTGAAGAAATGGTACGCTATACCGATGAGCAAATTTTGCAACGAATTTTAACTGAATATCACCAAAAAGCCATCTACCTGCTTTCCCCTGTGGTTGATGGCCGTAAAGGGCACTACAGAGAACTGTTTGAAACATATCGCAGAAAGGGATTCATTCAGGCACGAATCGATGGCAACATCGAAGAAATTAAACACGGGCATAAGCTCGACCGATATAAATCGCACTTCGTTGAGTTGGTAATCGATAAGCTTATTGTTGAAAACAAAGACATCAAGCGAATAAAATCATCGGTTGAAACAGCCATGCGGCATGGAAAAGGCATAATGATACTGCTCGATAAGGAGTGTGGTGAAATCAGATATTTTTCGAAACATCTGATGTGCCCCAGTACCGGATTATCCTACAACGAACCTGCCCCCCACTCCTTCTCATTCAATTCGCCACAAGGAGCCTGTCCCAATTGTAATGGACTTGGCATATTACCCGATATTGATATCCGGAAAATTATTCCTGATGAGACCCTCAGTATTGCCAAAGGTGCAATTCAGCCACTGGGGCCACATAAAAACATGCTTTCGTTCTGGATTCTCGAAGCCATATGCGACAAATACAAAACAAGCTTACACATACCTGTTGCTGAAATGCCCGACGCAGCACTGAATTGTATTCTTTACGGATGCGATGAACCCGTGGTGTTACGGAATACTCCACTCGGATCTAACCCCGGTTATGTGGTTCGCTTCGAAGGAATCATCAATCAAATGAAAAACAAACTTTCGGAGGATGATAGCTCACCAAAGAAAGATGATGAAAGTGGATACAATTCCTACAAGATTTGTCCTGAATGCGGCGGAACACGATTAAAGAAAGAAGCCCTCTACTTTAAAATAATCGACAAGAACATTGCTGAACTGTCTTCGATGGATTTAAAATCTCTCAAAGAATGGGTCGATAAGTCAATAGATTCGATGAATAAAAAGCAGAAAGCTATTGCCAACGAAATCGTTAAGGAAATTAGCAGCCGTATAGGCTTTTTACTGAATGTCGGTCTCGATTACCTCTCGTTAGACCGTCCTGCCAAATCACTTTCGGGTGGGGAAACACAACGCATCAGGCTGGCGACCCAGATCGGATCAAGATTAATCAATGTGTTGTATATACTGGATGAACCCAGTATCGGCCTTCACCAGCGCGATAATATTAAACTGATTGAATCGTTGCGTGAATTGCGCGACAGGGGCAACTCAATATTGGTGGTTGAACACGACAAAGAAATGATTGTGTCAGCCGACCATGTTATCGACATAGGTCCCGGTGCAGGCCGGTTGGGCGGTCACATTATATATTCGGGAAAACCTGCCGACATGAAACCCGGTGATGGAATTACTGCCGATTATATTATTGGCTCAAAAAACATTGCGGTACCTGACAAACGCAGACCGGGAAATGGTAAATTTCTGGAATTAAAAAATGCAACCGGAAACAATCTTAAAAATGTTAACTTAAGCCTACCTCTTGGAAAGATGGTTTGTATAACCGGTGTATCGGGCAGTGGAAAATCGAGCCTTATTCACGACACATTGTATCCCATTCTGAACAAACACTTTTTCAGGGCAAAAGCCGATGCGTTGGCTTATAGCGAAATCGACGGACTGCAACATATTGATAAAGTAATCGAAGTTGATCAGTCTCCCATTGGCCGGACACCACGCTCGAACGCCGCAACATACACTGGTATTTTCACCGACATACGAAAACTGTTCGAAAGTTTACCGGAATCTAAAATCAGGGGATACAAACTTGGGCGTTTCTCGTTTAATGTAAAAGGTGGTCGTTGCGAAACCTGTCAGGGAGCCGGAGTCAGAACCATCGAAATGAACTTCCTGCCTGAAGTATATGTACCCTGTGAAACCTGTCAGGGCAAGCGATATAACCGCGAAACACTCGAAGTAAAATACAAAGGGAAATCTATTTCGGATGTTCTTGATATGACCATACAATCTGCGGTGGAATTTTTCGAGAACATACCGTTTTTGCATCACAAGTTAAAAACCCTTCTCGACGTTGGATTAGGTTACATTTCGCTTGGGCAATCGTCGACCACACTTTCGGGCGGCGAGTCGCAGCGGGTTAAGCTGGCTGCAGAACTGATGAAGAAAGATACAGGTAAGACATTGTATATCCTCGATGAACCTACTACGGGATTGCATTTCGAAGATATCTGCGTTTTGCTTCAGGTTTTGAACCGTCTTGCTGATAAAGGCAATACCCTGGTAATTATCGAACATAATCTCGATATCATTAAATCGGCCGACTATATTATTGATCTTGGACCGGAAGGGGGATTGCGGGGTGGTGAGATAGTTGCACATGGCAGTCCCGAAGAAATCTGCAAAAAAAACAAGGGATATACAGCACAATTTCTTGCAAGAGAATTGGCTTACCAAAAATAACAGAATGTTATTATTTACTTAAACAATGTAAATACACTGCTTTTTCGTAAAAGTAGATTTTTTTAAAAAAACTTCAGGTTTTATTTTTTGTGGTTGTTGTACTGTTGTTTTATTGATTTTTTTGATAAGTTTACCACAGAATTTGTCAATGAATAAGTAACCTAAAAATTGTGCTATGGGCAAAGATTTTGATCCTTTTATGGATGATTTGAAAGAATTCGAAGATGATGATTTTGAAAGCATCGAAGAATTTGAAGAGGAAGATTTAGAAGGGCTGAACGACGACACTGAATTCGGAGAATTCGATGAATTTGACGATGAAGATGAGGATTTTGATTTCGACGAATTAGACGACGACGAGGAATTCGACGATTTCGACGAAGAAGACTAAATTATCAGGTCAGGCCTGTAAATCATGAAAAGGGACAGACACTTAACCATTGTCTGAAGTTCCCTTTTTTCATTTATAATGAGCCGTCAGGTTACCATTGCAAGCTGTTATTATCTATCTTTGCCGGCATGAACAATCAAGTAAAAATCGCTTTTTATACCCTGGGTTGTAAACTTAACTTCACCGAGACCTCATACCTTGCGAACTCATTTAATTCAGATAATTTCACCATTGTACCCTTCAGCTCTGTAGCTGATATTTACATAGTTAACACCTGCTCGGTAACATCGTCGGCAAATAGCAAAAGCCGTAATGCAATCCGAAGAGCCCACCATTTGAATCCTGAAGCAATAATTGCCGTAACTGGGTGCTATGCCCAGTTAAAACCCGATGAAATTATGGAAATACCCGGGGTTCAAATTTTAGCCGGAAGCAACCAAAAACTCATGATTCAAAAACTCATCGGTCAGCTCAGCGAAAAGAACAAAACACACACTTATGTCGAGCCCAGTGCTGGCTTTTGTTCATTCGAGCCAGCCTACAGCTTTGGCGACAGAACCCGGAGCTTTGTAAAAGTTCAGGATGGTTGTGATTACAAATGCAGCTATTGTACAATTCCTTTGGCCAGAGGTGGAAGCCGGAATCAATCGGTTTCGGAAACAGTGAATCAGGTGATTAACTTATATAAGAGTGGAATGCATGAAATCATTCTCACCGGAATTAACCTGGGCGATTTTGGGAAAACAACCGGCGAAAAACTGATTGACCTGCTGGATGCATTATCAAAAACCCCCATGCCACGTATCAGGCTCGGCAGCATAGAACCTAACTTACTTACAGAGGATATTATTACACTCTTATCGGAAACTCCGAGCCTCATGCCCCATTTTCACATTCCCCTGCAAAGTGGCTCTGCAGATATGCTGAAAATAATGCGGCGGCGTTATAATCCCGAACTATTTGCACTAAGGATAGAGCAAATCAGAAAGTTCATCCCTGAAGCATTTATCGGAATAGATGTAATTGTGGGTGTTAATGGCGAAACCATAGGGCTTTTCGAAGAATCGTACCGTTTCGTTAAACAACTCGAAATTTCACAGGTTCATGTATTCAGTTTCTCCGAAAGGGAAAACACTGACATTCTTTCGGTAAAACCAAAAGTACCACCCAAAGAGATTGAGCAACGCAGTAAGTTGTTTCACAAACTATCGGAACAAAAACATACAGATTTTTCAAGAATGTACATAGGCACCAACCGTAATGTCTTATGGGAATCGTCACGAAAAGCAAATCGCATTTTTGGTTTTACCGATAATTATTTAAAATGTGAAACCGAATTTAACGCACGACTCATCAATAAAGTACTCCCTGCCAAACTTGAATCCATTAGCTCAACAGGAACCATTATTTCAAAACCGCTGCACTATGAATCTTAAAAAAATATGTAACGAGGTTATTGCAATTGCATCTGATGCAGGCAACTTCATAAAGAACGAAAGATTACAATTTCGCAGCGCTGATGTTGAAATTAAAGGCCCCAACGATTTGGTCAGCTATGTTGACCGCAATGCTGAGCAGATTATCATCAGTGGTTTGAAGCCCCTGATACCGCATGCGGGTTTTATTGCGGAAGAAAACAGCATCGACTGTAAAGAAGCCGAATATCAATGGGTAATTGACCCCCTCGATGGAACAACAAATTTTGTACATGGATTAAAGCCTTATGCAGTAAGCATTGGTTTGCTATTTAAAGGTTCTCCGGTATTGGGCGTAATTTACGAAATCGGAGATAACGAGTGTTTTTCGGCAGTGAAGGGTATGGGTGCGGTTATGAATAAAAAAACCATTCAGGTTTCGGGTTGCTCATCATTGTCAGAAAGTCTAATTATTACCGGGTTCCCGGTGAATGAATTCAGTCGCAATCCTGAATATTATCAGTTGATGGACTATTTAATTAAAAACACACATGGTGTGAGGCGTCTTGGGTCAGCTGCTGCCGATCTTGCCTATGTTTCGTGCGGACGTTGTGATGCGTTTTACGAATACAACCTGAAACCCTGGGATGTTGCTGCCGGAACCATTATCGTTCAGGAAGCAGGAGGCATGGTGAGCGACTTCAAAGGAAATACCAACTTTATATTTGGAAAAGAGATTGTGGCGGCCAACAATTTAGTTTTTAACAATTTACTTAGAATTATTTCGAAATACATGCAAGGATAAATTGGTTTTTAATGTATATTGTGAGAAATTTAAACAGCCATATTATGAAAATCAAAGTCTTACTTTTTTTTCTCATATTGGGAATGCAGTCTGTCGTGGCTTCAAGCCTGGAAGCCTATTTCATGTATAATACCTACCATTCACCCAATGGTCCATACATTGAAACCTACATCAGCACCATTGGAAACTCTGCTGTATTTGTGAAAAATGATAATGCCAAATTTCAGGCTGAAGTAGAAATTACTATTATATTTTACAAAAACAATGAGGTATTTACATATACAAAACAAAACCTCAAAAGCCCTGAGGTAAACGATTCACTTCAGGGAAAACCCAATTTTCTGGATGTGCAGCGTATCCCACTCGAAAATGGGATTTACAATCTTCAGATAATAATTAAGGATGTAAATTCTCCCGGCGATACCTACAATTATTCCGATATAATATCGATGTCGTATGGTAGCGAAGCCTTTGGTTTTAGCAGCATTCAATTTATAGAGTCATTCGAAGCTTCCCAGGACACTTCCGTACTAATTAAGCATGGATACAAGATGATTCCCTACATTTCTGATTTTTACCCACAAAATACCGACCGATTGATTTTCTACACAGAATTGTATAATAGTCAACTACTTACACCGGAAGCCTTTTTAGTAAGCTACTACATAACCCGCTTCGACAACAACGAAGTACTTGATCAATTCAGCCGGTTTAAAAAAATGGAGCCCAAAGAATTTAACGTATTGCTTGGCGAAATAAATATTTCGGAACTCTATTCGGGCAACTATTATCTGTGTATCGATGTAAAGAATAAATCGAATGAAGTTCTTGCAAACCGAAAAATATTTTTTCAGAGAAGCAAAAATGCACCGGGGGCAACTGCCAATGGCGGCCAGACACAAGATATTTATTTCAATTTCAATGGTATAAACAACAATGCAGATACCCTGAGATTCTATACGGCAAGCCTGCGCCCGCTGGCCAACACCAATGAGTGTAATTTTATTGATTTTCAGTTGAAAAATGCCGATTTAGAAACCATGAAGAATTTTTTCTCCGGATTCTGGACAAAACGCAGCCCTGCTGATCCTAACGGCGAATGGATGATTTATAAAGCACAGGTCGATTTTGTGAATAAATGGTATTCAACTCCAATCAGTCGTGGCTTCGAAACCGATCGCGGCAGGGTATACCTGAAATACGGGACACCAAATGATATATATGTCAGCAAGCACGAGCCATCGGCTTATCCTTACGAAATATGGCAATACTATAAAATTGGTGTTGAGAACAACCGTAAATTCGTGTTCTATAATCCCAACCTTGCAGGAGAAGAATATCAATTGCTCCATTCCGATGTTACCGGCGAACTCAGGTTCCCCAATTGGGAGCGTTTCCTGAACAATCGCAACAATTCGATGTACAATTTCGATCAGAGAAACAGCGACGACCACTGGGGCGGGCGTGCCATTGAAGAATACAACAAATGAGCATCGAAAATGCGCGATTGCTGAAAGGCACCCAACACAGTTATATTTATTATCCCGGCGAAACAAGCTTTATAATTTCGAAAGGGAGGTTTGCATTGGTGTATCCGGCACTGATGATGCCCGAGAAGAAAAAAGTTATTTGCAAACAATTGCATCCGGGGCTCGTTGGCAACGATGAAAACCGGTTTCGTTTTTTGCTGGAGGCATCTGTACAGACTGATTCGGATACAATCGTAAAAAATCTGGACCTGATTGCCAACGATGATGGCCTGTTTCTTATTCAGGAGTACGTCGAAGGCATCGACATGCATAATTACCTGGCAAGTATGCGAATTAGCAAACAGCGTCGCGAAACTGAGGTCATCAAACTGACGCTTAGTATTCTGAACAGCCTGATACCACTGCATGAAGCAGGGTATATTCATTGTGGATTAAAACCCTCGAGTATTCTTGTAACCCGACCACCAACAGCCGAAAACGATTTTCCTGAGGTTAAACTCATCGATTTATATCTATGTCAATCGAATAAACTCATTCCGCCTCAGAATACTTCACCAAGGACACCCTATAATATTAAATACAGCGCCCCCGAATTATTATTACGACATAATAATTTGGTTAACCCATCCACTGATTTATTCAGTCTGGGTATTTTACTTTTTGAATACGTTGCCGGAGTCGCACCTCATAAATTTACCAATCCGATACAAATGGTACAAATGCAGGTTTCGGCCCCAATACCATCACATGACCACATTTCCGACAGATTGATGAGCGTCATTTTAAAAGCCTGTGAAAAACCGGCATTCAGGCAAGCTCCGGGAGCTTATTCGCATCAACAGGCCCGTGAACTCATTGCAGAATCGATGCAATACAGATACGCCGGTTGTAAAAGCATGGCTGTTGATTTATTAAAAATTTTATAGTGTATTACTCTTTTTCATTATCTTTAAAGCCTAAACTAAAACCGGATTTATGTCAGCAGAAGATCAAATGATTAAAGAAGCCATGGTTGATAAAACATGGAGTGAAATTAAGTCGGAAGACGCCTGGACTATCTTTAAAATTATGGGCGAATTTGTCAGTGGGTTCGAACACCTATCGAAAATTGGGCCCTGTGTATCAATTTTCGGTTCAGCTCGTACACGTCCCGAAAACAAATTCTACCAAATGGCTGCTGATACCGCATTTATGCTTACAAAAAAAGGTTATGGCGTAATCACCGGAGGTGGCCCCGGTATTATGGAAGCCGGTAACAAAGGAGCCAATGCAGGAGGCGGTAAATCGGTGGGTTGCAACATAAAACTTGAATTCGAACAAAGTGCAAACCATTATATCGACAGCGACAAGCTCGTAACATTCGACTATTTCTTTGTAAGGAAAGCCATGTTTATGAAGTATTCTCAGGGTTTTATCGTGTTCCCGGGAGGTTTCGGCACTTTCGACGAGTTATTCGAAGCCATTACACTGATTCAAACGAAAAAAATTGCCCGATTTCCGATTATCATGATGGGGAAAGACTACTGGCAGGGTCTTGTTGAATGGATTGTCGAAACTATGCTGAAACAGGAAAACAACATCAAAGAAGAAGACCTGAACCTGTTTCATGTGGTTGATACCGCCGAAGAGGCTGTTGCAATTATCGACGACTTCTACAAAAAATACAAACTCAAACCGAATTTTTAGAACTCTAAATACAAATGGGTTTTACTGCAAGAGCGTATCTCCCATTTTTATTTTTTGATGCAAAGGGATTGAGATTTGTGCCAGTACTGGTGATTCCACGCACAATACCACGGTTGATCCCATCGAAAAATAGCCGATTTCGTCGCCTGTTTTCAGTTGGTAATAACATTCCGCTTCATGGCCTTCAGACAGATCAAAGGGCTCGCCCTTAAAGGTCAGGTGAACCGAGCCTACAATCATCGCTCCAACCAGTACCATCCAATACTTACCGTATGTTGAATCTCCGCTGAGAACCACCCGTTCGTTACAACAGTATAAACCCCTTCGTTTAGCAGTCGATTTGGAATGAACCGGATAGCATGTACCACCAATTGACTTCATCCGCAGAATTGACATATCGAAAGGTGCATGAAAACGATGGTAATCAGCCGGCGAAAGATAAAAAACAGCATAACTCATGGTTGGAGGGCATTCATGGTCGCATCCTGTTAAATCAGCGAACGAAAAATCGATTCCCTTGGCTTGAATGAGTGTTCCATTGGTATTCATGCCATGCGACGAAATGCGGCTGTCGGCAGGGGCCACCAGTTTATCACCCAATTTACGGGCACCGGGCCGCAGGCGTCTGGTAAAAAAATCGTGAAATGAAACTCCCGTTTTCAACTCAAACTCACTGTCTTTCCATGAGATTTTATAATGTTGGGAATAACGCTTTACAAAAAATTTCACCAATATATGAGGTTTGGTGATGCGCGACATTCTGCCCGCAAGTCGGGTAATATACCATCGGATTATAGTGCGACGCCGCTTCATTTTGTATTGAAGAAATTCATCGTGCGCTCAAGGCCAATCGTACAAAAGCTTTTCACTGCATCGGTCATTTTATCGGTATACTGAACCAAAACTGACTTTTCGTCAGCACTCCATTCACCCAGAACATAGTCAACCTGCCCGCCTTTACGAAATGAATCACCTACACCAAAACGCATACGGGCAAATTCTTCAGTCCCCAGAATATCGATTATACTCTGAAGACCATTGTGCCCCCCTGCCCCACCTTTTGGTTTAATGCGTATTGTTCCAAAGGGCAATGCAATGTCGTCGACAACCACCAGCAATTTATCAACATCCAGTTTTTCCTTATTCAGATAATACTGAATGGCCATACCACTGCGGTTCATATAGGTTGATGGCTTGAGCAATATCAGGGTGCGGGCTTTATATTTTGTTTCGCTTACAAAGCCATAACGCTTATCTTCAAAAACAACACCGGATGCTTTCGCGAAAGCATCCAGTGTAATAAATCCAATATTATGCCGTGTATTGGAGTATTCAGCACCGATATTACCCAGACCGGCAATCAGGTATTTCATCGGAGTGTTAAATTTTGGTGCAAGCCTTATTTGGCAGCAGCGGCTTCAACGCCCCTGGCCGAATTAACAATAACGAGCACTTTATTTTTAGGATCAAGCATTTCAACGTTTTCAACTACTACATCCTTTACTTTTATCGACTGATTCACATCGAGGTTTGTAATATCAAGTTCGATAAAATCAGGTAAGTTAACTGGCAAAGCCCTTACATGCAGCATGCGTTGATTCTTTTTCAGTTTTCCACCGATTTTAACACCAATGCTCTGACCTACAAGGTTCATGGGAACATGGATGCTAACGGGTTGATTATCGGAAATTGCATAAAAATCGATATGATTGATGGTTGAGGCCACCGGATCTGATTGGATTTCTTTAATCACACAGGGATACATTTTACCCTCAATCTTCAGATCAACAAGATACACATTGGGAGAGTAAATCAGATTACGAATATCGGGGCGGGTAACCGAGAAATTAATATTGCTACCTTTACCGTAAAGAACACAGGGAACAACATCTTGTTTACGCATTTTACGTGAAGCAGATTTTCCCAGATCAGTGCGAAGTTTACCTTCTAATTCAAAATGTTTCATTATGTTTTTATTTGTTGTGCTACTAAAGATTGGGCTGGCATTTCGATTTTCGGAACCGCCTTCAACCCCCCATCACACGTTTGACATTAAGGGCAGCAAAAATAGAAATAATTTCGGAAAAATAAAATCTAAATTACAAAGCCAATATTTGCCTTAAAAACAGATTTAGTTTCACCAAATCGAATATCGGCAGAAATGAGAGTTACAGTTTTACAATTTTTCGGGTACACCTGCCTTCGCTGTTTCGGATACTTAAAAAATAGATTCCGCTTTGCAGCATTTTAACATCGAAAACAAACACATCTGAATTGGCTACCCATCGGGTTTCCTGTTCGAGCACTACCCCCGTCGAAGTCATCAGGCTGATTTCGTAGTTATCGGCTGCCGGTGCAAAAATCTGCACAGCAAGCTGGTCAGTGACCGGATTGACATAATTAATTTTTACATTGCTCAGACTATAGGCCGGAGAACTGCTGGTTTCACCCAGCGCAAATTTGGCAAATACCGGAAGATGGTCGCTCATATTATACAAGGCAGTAAGAACATTTGCCGGCACACTGGTATTAGCTCCGTCAATCAATGAACTATTGTAATGATTCCCATCCTGACCTACCGTAGTGTAGGAGTTTTCAACATACTTAACCCTTGATGCTCCCGACAAAATATCATCGTCGACAAGAATTATGTCGAAGCGGTCGTCGAGACCGCCCGAGGCCTTGCAACCATCATCGTCGGTATGGGTCGATTGGGTATGATAGTTTCTGAAACTGTAATTCGAATTCCACGCACCCAGCTGATTTACCGGATCATAAAATCTGTACTCGGGATTGCTGTTGTTTACCAGTTTCTGGAAACCCGACTCAGTGTGCGTGTAAAAATTCAGGTCTCCGAGAAAAATAAAGTTATCGTTATTTCCCCTCGACGAAATCAGGTTTATTACCGAGTCTGCCATTTGTGCCCTTTCGGCAATGTCTTCGCTATAGCTGCCGGCAGCCATGTGGGCAGGAATAACATATAGATTAATCTCAGGGTTTGTATTCTTGCGACGTAACCTGTAAACCATAAAATCGCGTGATGCATCAGTATCAATATTATAAATCTCCACCAAATCGAATTTATTCTTATCGTAAAACAAAAAACTGGTCAGGCCCCCTGCCCCATAAGGGTTATTGGCTTCCATGTAGTTGGTCCGACCACTGGTGTTTAACACACTCCCCTTGAGTCTGTACTTGGTGGTCGAATTGTTTGCCACCTCGTTGAATGCCACAATATCAGGCAATGTGTAGTCGATTATCGTTTTGAGCCATCCATCTTTACTTTCGATAGGATTGTTGGTTTGGGTACACCAGGTCTGACTATAATGATTATAATACAAAAGGTTGTAGGTCATGATTTTAATCGTATCCTGAGGCCTCGCCAGAAACGAAACAAACACAAGGGCCAAAACAAGGAAAACTCTTTTCATTACATAAATTATTTGAAGGCAAAGGTACATATTACAACGAAATGAAACGCGATGTTTTTCCAAATATGAAATAATACCTAAATGGACAAATGACTCAATTGCTCATGTTCCTGTTATTTTGTGTGCATCAGGTTATCGAGGAGAGCGAGGTGTTCCTTAAATATTGGGTCGAAATCGCGGTAGAAAGCTTCAAAAATTTCGAGCAGACGTTTTCCCTCATCGGTCAAACCCGATCGCCCCCCTGCAGCACCACCACGCTGACGCTGCAGCAAATCAAAACCCAATTGCTGCTCGATACGCTCGAGGTTATCCCATGTTTTTCGGTACGACAGCCCCAGTTGTTCTATAGCCAACTTAAGCGATCCGGTTTCTTCGACTGCCTTAAGCAAGCGATATTTCCCATCACCCAGAATTCCCTCTCCATCGGAGTTCTCGAGCCATATTTTGTATCGGAACGAAAGATTTTGAAACGCGTTTTCCATATTCACAGTTTTGTTTGTAAATTTACAAAAAGTCTGTCGAACAGCAAATCAAAGCCAACAGACTGTCTGAAATTTTTAGTAGTTTTAAAACCTAAATAAACACGTTTGGTTTATGAAAATAAAAAACACCGCCCTATTGGAAAAACTTCGTAGTGCAAGGCTGCGGGACGAAAAATATTTTTCTGAATTGATGCCCGACAAATACATAGAAGTTACCGACACTGACGATTTTGCACAACACGAAAGTTTTATCCAAAAGTTTTACGGAAATGACAAAAAAGCCTGTCGCTACCACTACGAAGGCGATATCGAAGATTTTATTTTCATTGATTATCATGTTCAGAAACTACGCGATCAGATTCTGAGAATCACCAAAGTATTGCAAGGCAAAGATTTATTTTACCGGTTGTTTCCAAATCGCAACGAAGGGTTTATTCTCGCTGCAATTTATCGCGATGTTATGCTGAGTTCCCGTGCACATGAATTTTCACCGCCTGAATTCGAACCGGTTCAGAAGATTTTTTTCGACTACGAGGGTAAACTAAAAACCCACCTTGAGAGCTTGTACTACAGTGAAAACAATACAATTGTGATTCAGTGTGTTAATGTAGCTCACAAAACGATGCTGGGAAACCTTATCGAAACCCTCGATCAGCACGATACCGAAGTAGCCATGATAGAAGTGTGGCGCAGCAAATACATCAATCCCAAAGTAAATAGCTTCTATAATATAACCATTCACCTGAATTCTGCTATTAGCAACGATGAGGCTGAATCGCTGCACAACGACTTTTTCAGATATATGCAGCATTACACCGAGCCGATGAGTATATTCGATTTGGTGGGGCCGGCTATGGTTGGGCCATCGAGTTCGCATACCGCCGGAGCCAACCGCATCGGACAAATTGCACGTAATGTCATGTTGGCGCTTGTCAATCAGGGCGAAGAGATACAGCGTGTTGGAGTCCGGTTGTTGGGCTCATTTCGCGACACCGGGGTAGGCCATAAAACACCTTCGGCACTGGGAGGCGGACTGTGGGGACTGGCTACCGACGACGAGAATATGATTGCACACGGTAATCCTGAATTTTTGAAATTACAAGGAATTGACCTTAACGGAAAAAAGATACAATTCACCGGTTTCGTAAAAGGCAGTCCTGCTGATGAACTGAAATATATTGGCGAAAAGAATAGTAATATTGCTGAAATACTGGTTGAAACTGGCAACAGGACTCATCTGATAACCGGATTTTCGATTGGAGGCGGAAATGTTGAAGTGCGATATATCAACGGCAGACTAGCGAAACCTATAAACGGTAAAAGCGACTGGTATTTAACGGAAAATGGATTTACCGACATCAAACCTGAATCAGGAAATTACTCTGTTATTCGCCGAATATTTTCCGACACCAGTATTAACCCTGGATACATCATACCTTTCAACACTTTCGAAGAACTGATTGACTATAGTCATCAAAATCACAAAAGCCTGGCTGACGTTGCCATGATGGTGGAAACCGGCCTGCAGAACACCACGGTTGATTCAATCCGGAAAAAGATGCTGGAATATTGGAAGGTAATGAAGCAATCGGTAGAAAAAGGGGTTAACAGCAACCAACTCTCAATGTTGAAACTTTCGGGCGATGATGCAATGAAAATCCGCGACTATACGCAAACCCGTGGAATTTTCGACAACATTTATGGCCGTGCGGTTGCGTATGCCACAGCTGTGAATGAACTCAACGCCAAAAGCGGGCTCATTGTTGCCTGTCCTACGGCGGGTTCATGTGGTATTGTTCCCGGAACAATGCAGGCGTATTCGGAACTCAGCGCCAAAGCCGACAGTGTAATAGTAGATGCACTGATTGTTTCAGGCTTACTGGGAATGCTGATGTTCAACGATGTTTCGACAGCAGGTGCCGACTATGGTTGTCAGGCCGAAGTAGGGGCTGCTGCAGCCATGGCGGCATCGGCATTGTGCTATGCCGAAGGAGGCAACTCCGAACAGGTAATCAATGCATTTACTTTAGCCATTAAAAACTGTCTGGGTCTGATTTGCGACCCAATTGCCGGACTGGTCGAAGTTCCCTGTGTGAAACGCAACGGTATATACTCTTCGGTGGCAATCAGTGCGGCACTAATGGCTCTGTCGGGAGTAAAATCGTTTGTATCGCCCGACGAGGTGATTCTTACCATGCGCGAAGTAGGTGATCGCATCAACAGCGATTATAAAGAAACTGCCCGGGGCGGATTGGCCAAAACACGCGATGGAAAACATGTAGAGCGCATGTTCGAAAGCGAAGTGAAAAAGTTTTTTGATTAATATCAGGCAAAACAACAAGGGTAACTTATCGGAAATATTTCGCGATATTTGCCATAGAATTATAGTATAATGAACCGTAACGAGGCATTTGAACGTATTACATCACTTCGTGAACTGCTGAATCATCACAATCATCTGTATTATGTGATTTCGCAACCCGAAATCAGCGATTTTGAATTCGACATGCTGATGAAAGAACTGATGCAACTCGAAGAGGCTTTTCCTGAATACGACGACCCGACCAGTCCGAGCCGGCGTGTTGGCAGCGACCTGAGCAACAAGTTTGTGCAGGTTAAGCACATCAATCCGATGCTGTCGCTGGGAAATACCTACTCGCGAAGCGAAATTGAGGCGTTTCATCAACGTGTGGTTAAAGGCCTGAATGCAGAACCAGAATATGTGTGCGAACTCAAGTACGATGGCATCTCGATAAGTCTGCATTACGAAAACGGGCGCCTATTGCGGGCTGTTACACGCGGTGATGGCATTCAGGGTGACGATGTTACCGAAAACATCAAAACCATACGCAGTATTCCGCTGACACTAAAAGGGAATGATTATCCCGAAATATTCGAAATAAGGGGTGAAGTATATATGCCCCACAAGGTATTTAATGCATTGAACGAACAACGTGCTGAATCCGGCGAAGCTGCTTTCGCAAACCCACGGAATGCTACAGCCGGCACGGTAAAACTACTCCAATCGTCGGAGGTGGCGCGACGGAAACTCGAATGCTATCTCTATTATATCATTGGCGATAATCTTCCGTATAACGAACACTTTGCCAACCTGAAAAAGGCACGCGACTGGGGCTTCCGCATTCCGGAACATATTGTGAAATGCTCCGGGCTCAGCGATGTTTTCGATTTTATCGACTATTGGGATGTGGAACGCAGAAATCTTCCGTATGATATTGATGGCATAGTAATAAAAGTAAACTCGGTTGAACAACAGGAGAGTCTGGGTTTTACGGCCAAGACACCACGCTGGGCAATATCCTATAAGTTCAAAGCCGAAGAGGCAGTTACTGAATTACTGAGCATCGACTATCAGGTTGGACGCACCGGGGCAGTGACTCCGGTAGCCAATCTGAAACCGGTTTTGCTGGCTGGCACAGTGGTTAAAAGGGCTACACTGCACAATGCCGACCAGATGGCACAACTGCGGCTGTGCATTGGTGATTGGGTAAGTGTTGAAAAGGGCGGAGAAATTATTCCCAAAATTACAGGCGTTGTGCAGCACAACGAAAATGCCCTGACCGCACAGTTTATCACCCATTGCCCCG
This sequence comes from Bacteroidota bacterium, assembly GCA_029564465.1. Classification (GTDB taxonomy): domain Bacteria; phylum Bacteroidota; class Bacteroidia; order Bacteroidales; family ML635J-15; genus JAGOEF01. The sequence goes on from JAKQPY010000158.1 coordinate 54,212, forward strand.
AATGCGGAACCGTACTGCAACGTAACGAAGGCGAAGCCAAATACTTCTGCCCCGACGAAGATGCTTGTCCACCACAACTTAAGGGGAAAATTATTCACTTTATTAGTCGTAAAGCACTGAATATCGACTCGATGGGTGAGGAAACGGTGGAACTGTTCTTTAATAAAGGACTCATACGCAGTGTGGCCGACCTGTACACCATCAGTAAAAACGATATTCTGCCACTTGAACGGTTTGCCGAGAAATCGGCTGATAATATCATCGAAAGTATTGCCAAATCGTTGGATGTTGCTTTTCACCGGGTGTTGTTCGGGCTGAGCATACGCTTTGTGGGCGAGACGGTGGCTAAAACACTGGCATCGGCATTTGGCAGCATCGACAGGCTCATGGAAGCCAGCCGCGATGAGTTGAAAGCCACTCCCGAAATCGGTGAAAAAATTGCAGACAGCATTCTTGAATACTTCGCTAAACCGGAACACCGTGCACTTATCGCCAGATTGAAAAGTTACGGATTGAAAATGGAAGAAGAAGTCCGTGCAGAAAAAACGGACAAGTTAGCCGGCAAAAGCTTCGTTATATCAGGCGTATTTACAAGGCATTCGCGCGACGAATACAAGCAGCTTATTGAGCTGAATGGTGGCAAAAACACTGGTAGTATCTCGGCGAAAACCGACTTTATTCTGGCGGGTGAAAATATGGGGCCATCCAAACTGGAAAAGGCCATCGAACTGGGCATAAAAATCATCAGCGAAGAAGAATTCCTAAAAATGCTTAATTAAAAATACTTTTTTTATTAATAGTTGAACAAAATTATTAATTTTAAGGTTTTAATGAGTAGTTACCTTTAAACTTATGAATATGGAAAGCATAACATTTTACGACATTGTTCTGTATTTCGGCGTATCAGGGCTGGTGATGATGATTTTTTCGTTCCTTACGGGAATGCGCATCATTAAAACAAAACCCAAACTCCGTTTACACAAATGGTTTGGTATATTTGGTTTTATTGCAGCTTCTATTCATGGGTTTACCATGTTGTACTATCATTTTTCAGCATAAAACTTAAAACAATAAACCTATGAAAAAACTATTTTTCACCTTAGCGATTCTGGCGATTATTCCCATGGCAATGTATGCGCATCCTGCCAAAAAGGTAAA
>JAKQPY010000171.1:0-2394 GCA_029564465.1 Bacteroidota bacterium
TGATAATGGAGTTAAAATGCAACCTAATGCAGCTCCCGGTGATATAAAATTTGTTAAAAAACCAAATGCAGAAGGAAAATTGGTTGGAGTAATAGGTGCCAGTGATATGGATTATATTGGCGACCCTGCTCCTGATTTTACGTATGGTATTAACTTTTCTGCCGAATATAAGGGATTTGACCTTACATTGTTCTTCCAGGGTGTCCAGGGTAACGACCTTATGGGTATGTTATTAGCATGGACCGAAGGTATGCACAACAACTTTAACCTGGGCAAAAACGCTCTTAACCGCTGGACACCTACAAATAAAGATACAAATGTACCAAGGGCTGTTCGGGGCGACCCCAATAACAACGTTAAATACGTTTCGGACAGGTATCTTTTCGATGGTTCGTATTTAAGATTGAAAAACCTTACGTTGGGTTATACCCTGCCCAAATCATTGGTTAACTATGTTAAGCTTGACAATGTAAGAGTTTATTTCACAGGCCGTAACCTGTTAACATTGACCAGTTATCCGTTCTACGACCCGGAAATAGGTTCGGGAGGTGCTGGTTTGGGAGCCAGTGGTAACTCAAGTACAGCAAGGGGTATCGATCAGGGATATTATCCTCAGGCTCGTGCACTACTTATGGGTATTCAAGTTGATTTTTAACATTAAAACATTATGAAGATGAAAACCAAAATAATCTTATTCATTGCAGGGATACTGTTTTTTGTCTCCTGTTCTGAAGATTTTATAACTAAAGATTTAGATAAGTCGAGCTATGATCCCGGTTCTTATTTCACCACAAAAGCCAGGGCTGAACAAGCGCTTGTTGGAGCTTATACGCAGCTTCGCACTGAATATGGTAGTACATGGGGCGGAACCATCGTTATGCATAATATTCTTGGTGATGATCTTTATGAAACCCCAAAAGCAGCAGGATTTTTACCATGGGGCAACATAAATAACTTTTTTATTAATGGTAACGACGTTAATAGTGTGTGGAACGCCTGGTATGCAGCCATACAACGTGCAAATACTGCCTTAGATAATATGAAACTGGCCAAGGAAGCCGACCCGAATTTTACTCAGGATGATTTAGACGTTATGGAGGGGCAGGCTTATTTTCTCAGGGCGTATTACTATTACATTTTATTCGATTATTTCCCAAAAAATATAATTGTTTTGAGAAATACACAGGTTTTAACTCCCGGTGAAGAATTTATCAAGGCTCCGTCAACTAAAGAAGAAACATTTGCATTTATTGAAGCCGATTTAAAAAAGGCACAGGAGCTTTTGGTAAAGGGTACCAACACCACACCTGGTTATGGAAAATGGAGGGCAAGCCGCGGATCTGCCACAGCGTTGTTAGGTAAATTGTATTTAAATAATAAAGACTATGCAAAAGCAGCAGCCGAATTTAAAAAATTACTTCCCGGAGTGGGCGACCCTGCTTATGGCACATATACACTTGGCGATTACAGGGCTAATTTTACCAATGCCGGAGAAAATAACAGCGAATCGCTTTTCGAAGTTCAATTAACCGATGTAACTACGCCTTCAAACCAACGCGGTGGAGCAGTTCAGAACTGGTCATTTAACGATCATAATGCATGGGCAGCTATGGTTGGGTGGAACTTTGCAGTTCCTACCTATAAACTCGACGATTTTGAAAGTTGGACAGAAACCATTAACGGGCAACCCACTACTGTTTATGACTACAGAGTTTACGCAACTTTTTTGGGTGTACCTAACGGTATAAATCTCACGCTTAAGGGAAGAACAATTGATTGGATAGACCAGGGATGGTACTGGGTTGATGGAGTCGATTACACCGGCCGTAAAACGGGCAATGGTGCTGATTTTCTTAATGCAGACGGAGATAGAATTGCAACAATGTATAAAATAGGTGGTTTAGATTCTTATGGCTCTTTTGGAATTCGCAAAAGGTCGCATGAAAGCGATGTAGGTTTGCCAGGTAATAATGCTACCTCTACAGTCATTAACTTAAGACTCCTACGCCTGTCTGACATTATGCTGAATTATGCCGAATGTCTTGCAAATATAAATCCTTCAAACCTTAGTGCAGTCGATGTAAACAGTGGTGTTTACTGGGTTGACCTGGTTCGCGACAGGGCAAATAATGTTATGACCGGAGACCAGTCGCACCTGTATAGCGCCCGTCCGGGTGTTCGCGGTCAACTGCCTCCAGTGTTAACATTAATGACTCAAAAAGGATGGACTTTAATGCAGGCAATCGAACACGAACGCTATGTTGAAGGTTATGGTGAAGGATGGAGACGAGAAGACCTTAAACGCTGGGAAAAAGGTGCCGATTTTGTAAAAGGCAAACCGGGCTATACAGGTTGGCAGTCGCTTATTCTTCCTGTTCCGCAACAAGAATTGGA
>JAKQPY010000172.1:0-13756 GCA_029564465.1 Bacteroidota bacterium
TTCACAGTTAACCAACTTTGACTGGAAGTTGTTGACCAGCTAATATTCGAGGTTATGTTGAATGTTGCCGTACTGCCATTTACTGCAGCAACTTCCAGTGAATTCGTCGAAACCGTAAGAGTAGCAGCCTCGGGCAATTGGGTTACAGTGACAATTTGCGAAGTGATGCCGCTCCCCGAAACGGTTACCGTTGCAGTGCGTGTTGCCGTGGTTGGGTTGGCTTCTGCCGTTACAGTTACCAAACTGTTGTTCGTACCGCTTGTCGGGTTCACAGTTAACCAACTTTGACTGGAAGTTATTGACCAGCTTGTATTCGAGGTTATGTTGAATGTTGCCGTGCTGCCATTTACAGCGGCAACTTCCAGTGAATTTGCCGAAACCGAAAGGGTTGCAGCCCCTGCCAATTGGGTGACAGTGACGGTTTGCGAAGTTACGCCGCTCCCCGAAACAGTCACCGTTGCAGTGCGGGTAGCTGCTGTTGGGTTGGCTTGTGCCGTGACGGTTATCGTTCCATTGCCTGTGCCGCTTGCCGGATTTACCGACAGCCAGTTTTGATCCGAAGAAACGGTCCAGCTAATATTGGAAGTGATATTGAAAGTAGCGGTGCTGTTGTTTGCCGAAGCTACTTTCAGTGTGTTGGTCGAAACAGTCAGCGTGGCTGCACCGGCTGCCTGGGTTACTGTGACTGTCTGCGAAGCCACACCGGTTCCCGAAACAGTTACGGTTGCAGTGCGGGTAGCTGCTGTTGGGTTAGCCTGGGCCGTGACGGTTATTGTTTCATTGCCTGTACCGTTAGCCGGGCTGACCGAAAGCCAGCTTTGATCAGAAGAAACTGTCCAGCTGATATTCGATGTGACGTTAAAAGTAGCGGCGCTGTTGTTTGCCGCAGCTACATTTAATGTATTTGTTGAAACCGAAAGGGTTGATTCCTGTGCCCAGGCGATGGCAAACACCTTATAGGTTGTGCTGCCGTTAACTGCGTCGATATAATATTCAGGATTATCAGCGTAGGTGAACAGTTCACGCCCTGTGCCGGAAACATCGGGCGGGTAAGTAGAATATCCATTTATTCCGTGATAGTTACGCCCAGCAATATCGATGGTGGTAAACACCGTTCCATCGGTGTTGATACAGATTCCCCCTTTGAGGTGGGCATATTCATTCAGTTTTTTGGTAAATATCTGGCTTCCGGCGGGGCAATTTGATAAGACATCAAGGAAGCTCTGTGATATAATGCCTCCCGAAGCTGGTTCCAACGCGATCAAAGCATCATACAAACTGCCATCTCCGTATCCTCCCACAATCAAATCATCAATCAGTCCATCTTCATTACTAAGTACAAACGTAGTAGCTTGTGGCGCTGATATTTTAACCGGTTGGGTGAAGAAATCCTGATTGGGAATGGAAGCAAAGTCAGCACCGTTGCCCAGGTTGTTCGCACCCGGATTGCCTGGAATACATTCGTTCGAAACATTACCTTCCATCGATGAAATTACAGCGAACAAACGCAGGGCTTGCGAAGTATCGACCCCGGCAAAAGCCGAAATTGGAATTTTAATCTCAACTCCTTTTTGTCGATTGACAGAAAAGCTGCTGTCGTAGGCTACGGTAATAAAACCGGATCCGCCAAAAACAGAACCAATTTCAAAATTTGAACTTCCTCCCATTTGGTTGGTTTTCCCAATATTAGCCGCTTTATTCGAGGTGCCATAACGGATTGCATCGGTGAAAAATTCGAATTGGGTACTACTGCCTTCGTTAAAACCCAGGGCAAAATCGACATCAAAATCCATTTGTACATTACCTATATACGCAAAGGAACAATAAACAAAATCACCTGAATTTCCGCCACCTAATGTATTTGAACCTCGTCCCTGAACCCCTGAAAAATCGAAGAAAAGCAGAATGTTATCGTTGCTGGTTACTTCACCAGTGATTCCTATAAAAAGGTTTTCGCCATCGGTATGGTATTTCAATTCACCAAGGTTGTTTTTAGTTCCAAACCCATTTTGTCCGCTCGTAAATGCAGCCAGCGTTTTATAGCTACCATCGGTCATATCGCCATCGACCAAAATTTTATTGCGCCAGTTTTGTATTGCGTTATTGATATCCAGTTTGCCATATCCCCAAGTATTATTAGGAAGATTGCTTAAACCCGATTCGTTACTGAAGTTTTTCATCGCATCATAAACCTGTTGGGGTGAAGCATCGGGGTGTTTTTCAAGAAAAAGCGCTGCAGCTCCGGCAACAACCGGGCAAGCCATACTGGTACCTCTCATGGAATAATAATTGGCATCGCCACCTGGAAGTCCATCATTATCGATCCAGGAATTATTGAGGGTTTTGTATACATCCTTATCACGCAACGATAAAACGACTGCTCCCGGCGCACAAATATCTGGTTTTATACGCTGATCCAAAGTTGGTCCCAAACTCGAAAAGGGCGCTATATTATTTAAAACCGAAGAAGGCCCCCACCACCGGGAATGATCTTCGGGGTTAGTCCAGCCGGTTTTCGAGACATAAGCTCCAACAGCAAAAGCATGTTGGGCCGATGCAGGTGAAGAAATAGTACAGGATGGATCGTCATTGATAAAACTGACATGGTCAGAACCATTACGCTGGTTGTTCCAATCTTCAAAGATATGAACCTCACGGGCCTGATTAGAGTTATTAACAACTTTTACATAAAAAGTTCCTGCCGAAGTAAGTTCTTGATTATACCATGAATAGCACGATTCTGTGCCTTTTATGCTTTCGGTGGCCGGTAAAATGGTAACATCGCCTAACGGCTGTTTTAATGAGTCGAAATATTGTAGCGACAGATCACTCCTTTGTATACCATCGGCCCAAACCATATTAAACCGTAGCATTGTTTTTTCACCAGCCGGATCATTAACATTTACTTCAATAAAGTCGCTTTGTGAATTGGCAGCCACTGTTCCCCTCCAGTGTTTTTCCATATTGGCATCGTTACCCGCTGAACAAAAAAACGGAACTCCCTGACTGTATGCCCAATCGACCTTTTGTTCCACGGCAGAACTACCATCATGGTAATCGTCCCAACCACCATAACTCATCGAGATGATGTCGGCATGATAAACATTTACGGCTGCATCGATTGCTGCAATGATTGGTGCATCTTCAGCAAAGGCATCTTCATCCTGCCCGATTTTTAAAAAAACCAGATCGGCATCGGGAGCCATTCCTTTGAATGCCCCTTTCCCGTTATTCCAGTGGTTTTGCCCTTCGGAGAGAACTCCCCTGCCTAATGCTGTAGCGGCAACATGTGTGCCATGACCGGTAATTGTATTGGCAACATTATCATCTACTTCAGGGAAATAGGAATAATCTTTATACTCAAATGACGAAGGAAAATCAGAACCTGCATACGAAATATCGATGCCCGAATCGAGTATACATATTTTTTTTCCTTTCCCTTTGTACCCTTTAGTCCAAACCATTTGGGCATTGATACTTAACGAAGCGGAATTGTTCATCGCCCTGCTCGATCGCTCGCCCCAGTCGATTTTCTTCACAAAAGGAAGTTCAATAACTTTCTTGATGTTAGCTGTTGGGACAGATGCTACTATAAAACCATATCGATGGCTTTCAACAGGTGGAGTCCAGGTGTTGAAATAAAGTGAAACTTCCTGATCTTCTAACTCCTTAATTTGGGAGGCTGAAGGATAAGCATCAAAATATAGAATAACCCGGCAAGAGCTAATAAGTGCGTTTTTCAAATTGCCCGAAGTTGATTTCTTACTGAACATCATTGTTTCAATCAATTTTCCGCTTAAAATCTTGCTCAGGTTTTGAGAAGATATTTTTTGTGTGTCATTCGTCTTTAAGCCTCCGCTATTCTTCGGATAAAGAACTGTAGAAATGATAACAAAGACAATCAAAAGCATTACCCGTTTCATCATTTTTAATCTATTTATGTTAAAATATCTGTTCGTTTATCTTTTAATCAACTTTTTACTGAACGTCGTTTGTCCGCTTTTCAACTCAATCAAATACACGCCGTTCAACATCCCATCAAAGGAGAAATATTCTGTTTTGGAAATTATCCTTGTATAAATCTCCCTCCCCCGGAGGTCATAAATTAGAACTGTTGTATTTATGCCATCTGGATTTACATAGAAACCACTGGTAAATGGATTTGGATAAACCGATTTATCGTTTAACGCATTTTCTGAAACACCAACGGTTACATCCTGAACTACTTCTACTGATTGCGAAGCCGCTCCGGTTGCTGCAACAGTCACTGTGGCCACGCGATAAGCATCATCATTTGGATTTGCTGTAGCAGTAAGGGTTACTGTGGTATTTCCAGTGCCTGAAGAAGGATTGGCAGTCAGCCATGTCTGATCGATAGCAACTGTCCAGTTGGTATTCGATATAACCGAAAAAGTTGCTATACTCCCTTCGGCTGCCTCAATATCAAGGGTTGAAGTTGATACCGAAAGAGTAGCTTCCCCTTCCTTCTGGGTTACCGTTACAGTTTGTGAAGCAGTTCCCGTTGCTGAAACAGTAATTGTAGCTGTTCGTTCATTGATGGATTCATTTTTCCCTGCAGTGAGCGTAACGGTTCCATTCCCTGTGCCATTTGCTATATCAGGTGTTAGCCAGCTTTGGTCTGAAGCAACCAGCCACGATACATTTGAAATAACATCGAAAGTTGCCGTACTACCTTCTGTTGCTGGCATTTTCAAATTATTTGTTGAAACAGAAAGTGTTGGTTCTCCTGTTATTTGGGTAACGGTTACGGTTTGAGAAGTTACACCGGTTCCCGAAACAGTTACGGTTGCAATGCGTGTCGAAACGGTAAGGTTGGCTTCAGCTGTGACGTTTATCGTTCCATTGCCCGAGCCGTTTGCCGGGTTTACTGTAAGCCAGCTTTGGTCTGAAGCAACTGTCCAGTTAATATTGGAAGTGATATTGAACGATGCGGTACTGCCATTTGCCGAAGCTACATTTAACGTATTTGTTGAAACTGAAAGGGTGGATGCACCTGCCAATTGGGTGACGGTTACCGTTTGCGAAGTTACACCACTCCCCGAAACAGTTATGGTTGCTGTGCGGGTAGCTGCTGTTGGGTTGGCTTCTGCCGTGACAGTTACCGTTCCATTGCCTGTACCGCTTACCGGGCTAACCGTAAGCCAGCTCTGATCAGAAGAAACTGTCCAGTTAATATTGGAAGTAACATTAAACGATGCTGTGCTTCCATTTGCCGAAGAAACATTTAGCGTATTAGTCGAAACTGAAAGAGTTGGTGCACCTTCCAATTGAGTAACGGTTACAGTTTGCGAAGTTACTCCGCTCCCTGAAACAGTTACGGTTGCAGTGCGGGTAGCTGCTTCTGGGTTAGTCTGGGCCGTTACGGTTATCGTTCCATTGCCCGTACCGCTTGCAGGATTGACAGAAAGCCAACTCTGGTCGGAAGCAACCGACCAACTGATATTGGAAGTAACGTTAAACGATGCTGTGCTTCCATTTGCAGCAGCCACATTCAGCGTATTGGTCGAAACCGAAAGGGTTGGAGTTTGTTCCTGCGACCAGGCGATGGCGAAGGCTTTGTAACGTCCATTGGGTCCTTCACCTGCATCAATATAATAATCTGTATTGGTTGGGTAAGTGAAAAGTTCTTTTACTCCAACCAATAATTCTTCAGGGTATGTTTTATATCCTTCCTCTTGATAAAAATCTTTTCCAAAGATGGGTTGTATCCCAAAAGTTCCGTCACTATTAATGCACACCGGATTGTTTAATTCGGCAAAATTGCTCAATGTCGCATTAAATATTTCGCTTCCTGCCGGGCAATGGGCAAGACTAGCCATAAATTCATCAGAAATGATACCCCCGGAGCTGGGCTGCAGGGCAACCAGCACTTCATACAGATTCGAATTGCCGTAACCGGCAGCAATCAGATTATCAATTAATCCGCCTTCATTGCTCAGTACAAAGGTGGTGGGTACCTCCAGCGACCAGGCAATGGCAAAAACCATATAGTTTTTGGTAGTTTTTATTCCATCAAAATCTTGAGAACTGCCAGAATCAATCAAATAGCGGGCATCAGAAGCAGATGTAAATATTCTCTGGTCATATCCGATTCTTTTTTCAGGGGTGTTAATATATCCTTCTTTCGAATAATAGTCTTTCCCATAGATGCTTGTTATCATCAGTGTCCCATCTGAATTTACCCCTACGGGATTATTTAATCCTTCAAAATTTGAGAGTTCAGCAGTGAATATTTCACTCCCGACCGGACAAGCTGCCAGTGCATCCATAAACCACTGCGGGATGGCGCCGCCCGATAAGGGTTGCAGGTATTTCATCACGGCATAGAGGCAACTGTCGCCGTAGCTCTGGGCAATCAGGTTGTCGATGAGGTATCCCGGGGCTTCGTTGCTGATAACAAAGGTGGTTGCCTTCGGATAAGTACCATCGTCGCGGCATTCGTAAGCACCCATGTCGGTTTTGCTGCCCAACGGACGGCTATTCCCATCTAAATCAGTTAAAGGAACCAGGTTGTTCTCCGCCGGGTTAAGCCCTTTGCTGATGCACGGCGAGCCGGCAGAAAGGTGAAAATCGCCATGGGCAGCATCGGCAAAAAGCGGGTTGGTGTAGTTGTTGTTGTTGCCAGGGAACCTGCTTCCACCACCCTGTATGCAACAGTTCAATGCGGAGATTGTACCTGTTGAATTGATTATGTTGTTATTACCCCAAAAAACAGCGTTTTTCAACTCTCCCTCGGTAGTAGTTAAAGCAGTTCCGGTTTTATTATAAAATGTACAATTGATGATTCTTGACTTACCGGCAGCTATCCCGCTTTCGTTAAAGAAAAGGCAATTTGTGAGCGATGCTTTTCCTGAAGTAATATCACTCCCGCTTCCTTCAAAAATAGAACTAAAGAGAGTTAATGAATTATCATTAACAGCTATTCCGTTGCCATTGTATTCAGCGAAATTTGAACCAAAATAACAATTATCGATATGTGCATCACTATTATAATCGCATAATATTCCACCACCACCACCGGAATTAGAAATCCATGACCACCCGGGTACATAAGCTGAATCGTTTTCAAAACGACAGTGAGAAATGGTTATGGGCGAGTGATCCCAGCAGAAAATCCCCCCGCCCCCATCATTTATCCACAATTTAAAATCATAAAGCCCATAAGCAATGTTGTCATAGAATATACAATTTGATATTTTTAATGAAGAATAATATTCATTGTACATTCCTCCTCCTCCTGAACTTGCACTGTTATTCGTAAAAAAGCAGTTCCTGATTGTTGGCGATGAATTGTAATTATACATTCCTCCTCCATAGAAAGTTTCCCATTCGTAAGTATTCCATTCGTCAGTTTCCCATTTGTCGGCATTACTACCACTTGCATTGCCATCGCTTATCGTGAAACCGTCTAAGATGGATATACTGTCAAGCAGTAACCCTTCGGGATGATAAAATACATGGTAACTGTTATCGTTTCGGTCGGCTTCGTTGCCAATGTTACCGCTCAGGATGGTTTCGTTGGCTTCGCCGGGGCCGTAATTCTTCCTGAAACTTAGCTCTGCTTCAGTCCCGGCAAAACCTCCAACTATTTTCACCATTTTTTTCATGGAAAAGGAAATGGAACGATCTGTTCCGGTGGTAGGTTTATAAATACCTCTGGCCACCCATACCTGATCATAGTTGGTTGCTTCATTCAACGCCGGAAGCAAAGAAGTGTAGGCATCCGTCCAACTGGTTCCGTCGTTTTTTCCTGTAGCGCCGGCCTTTACGTAGATGATTTTATATTTTGGAACATCCAACTCATTTTCATAAGCTCCAAGGTCGGGCGGGGTACCGCGGGTAAGGCCACGGATGTCGGTAGTGGGAGCTCCTGTGGCTGTTCCAACCCCAATACACGGGCTTTTTTTCTTCAGCGAAAAGTCATCATCATCAGTACCGGTAATGCCATCAATCCCGGAAGTATCGGTAAAAGCAGCGTAATAATAGATGTTCCCTTCCCCCGGGTAAATTATGTGGTCGAGGTAAAAACTACAGTAGGTTACCTTTTCCAAATCACCGTCGTAAATGTTGACCAACGAATCGTCGCTGGTCCGGTAGTTGTCCTGGAAAATAGAGTTTTTAATTACCGGGGCCGATTCCTCATCGTTGCCAACAGCCGCGCCGCCCAAATAATTGTCGATGAAATTCCCGTAGAAAGTACAATTTACAATGCCCGGCGATGATCGAAAATTTTCAATTCCCCCGCCATATTCAGCCGAATTTTTCACGAACAAACAATTTTGGATAACAGCCGAACTGTTCATCCCATTATAGATGCCACCACCATACTTCGCGTGGTTTTTCCTGAAAATACAGCCGTTGTAGGTTGGCGACGATTCGTAATTATAGATTGCCCCGCCATATTCATTTCCTACGTCATTCCCTTCAAAAACACAACCGTCCACCGAAGGATTTGACTGGTAGTTGTAAATTCCTCCGCCTGATTCACCGGTATTGTTAAAAAAAGAGGAATGTTCGATAAACAAAGAGTTGTTCACAAAATTGCAGATGGCGCCACCTTCATTTGCGCGGTTGCCGGTAAATGTGCAACCAGTGAGGGTAAGTAGTGTATGATAGTTGAAAATCGCCCCTCCCTGGTGCAACGCCGAGTCGCTTTCAAAAGTACAGTTGGTTATTTTTGGCGAGCATTCGAAGTTTAATATTCCTCCACCGAAATAGGCATAATTCCCGATAAAACAACATTGGTTTATTACCGGCGACGAGTTTGAATTTAATATTCCGCCACCTTCTGCCGGGACAGGATTCTGTTCCGAATAGTTATCGGCTTGACCTCCGGTAATGGTAAAACCATCTAACAAGGCCGTACTGTCAATCCCCGAGTTGGAAATCACGTGGTAACTGTTGTCAGTGCTGACTTCTGCTGTCCCGATATCGCCGCTCAGGATGGTTTCGTTCGCTTCTCCTGAACCATAATTTGCCCGCTGTCCGATTGAAGTTTCGGTCCCGGCAAAACCGCCATAGATTTTGACTCCGTTTTTCATCTGGAATGAAACCGTCCTGTCGGTGCCGGTGGTTGGTTTGTAAGTTCCTTTGGCTACCCAGATTTGTTTCCCTGAGGTTGCCGCCGCCAAAGCCGGTTGCAGCGAAGTATAGGCATTTGCCCAACTGGTGCCGTTTCCATTGCCTGTTACATTGGTCTTCACGTAAATAATCTGACCATGTACAGAAACCATCAACAACAGGAATAAGCAAAGAACTATTGTTTTTTTCAGTTTCATGTTTGAAATATTAATCGTTATTCGTTATTACATTTTTAATTACCACATTATGGCTGAAATAATAAAATCACTTGCCGTTTCGCCCTGAATTAGCACAGCAGGAGATTGATCAGGATCAACAACACTTAGCAACTTCACCCTTCCGGCATGGTTGTGTGCAAACGAATAAAACATAAATTCCTTGTTATCGTAATACGCTCTGAAAGAAATTGGTACAATGAAAATTGTTCCGTTTGCACTGATACCTACACACATATTGGTGCCGGCAAAGTTTGAAAGGGGTGTAGTAAAAACCTCCTTATCAGCAGAAGAGCTTGCCAGGTTGGCGATGAAATTGTCGGGGATCCTGTCGGTTAAATAGGACTGTAAGATAACGAGTATTTCGTACAGGTTTTTCTCGCCCAGTCCTGCCCGGATCAGCTCATCGATCAATCCATCTTCATTGCTTATAATGAATGATTTTTGTTTACTCGGATCTTTAATCCAAACATAGGAAGTATTATCGACCCCATCGGAATAGGTCAAAAAACCTTCTTTGGTACTTGGTATAACCGGAGAACCCTCTGATTCACCAAAAACCATGTTTTTATATGCGTTGATTGTTCCGTCGATGGTTGCTTTGCCCAAACTGTATGCATTGACTCCAACACCTACGGTTCCATCTGCAACTACATCGCCTTTCGCAAACACCTCGCCGCTTTGCGATACGCGGATACCACAGTAATACGACTGAATTTTACCGGTGACGGTAACCTTCGAGCTGGTTTCGGCAAGTACTCCGACATCGCCGTTACCGATAACACTGCCGCCAACTTCAACCTGTGCGCTATTCGATGAAGATACAGTATAATTCGTAGCAGACGAAACTGAAACCACATTGCCGGTTACCTTAACATTGCCCCCTTGGGCTGTAATACCGTGAAGGACGCCATTCACATTTCCACCAACTGTGATCGTTGACGAGGAACCTGCATAGATTGCGCTGCTATTTTCACCCGAGGAAGTTACATTTCCACCAATATGAGCTGTTGCGCTGGTTACCTCTATACAATTACCCAAACCGGTGGAGTTGGCATCCCCTGAAACTGAAAGAAAACCTCCAAACCTGGCACTTCCAGCGTACGAAACACCTGAAATGTTGCCGTTGACCGAAATCTCGGAACTCGAAAGGGTATTAACGCCAACGTAGCCACTCACATTGCCGTTGACCGTAACGACGACATGGTTGCCGGCTGAACCATAAGCATAGACACCGGTTGTGCTGCCATACGATGTGGAATAACCACCCGTTGCTGATACATCTCCCGTAATATCCACAATTGCCCCTTCTGTGGCATAAATGCCATAAATGAATCCACTGGCATTGAATGTGCCGGAACCTGTTGTAGTCAGGCTGCTGCTTTGTTTAACTTCCAATGCGGCGCCGTTTATTTGTGTAGTAACATTTATATTCAGGTCAAATCCATTCATATTTAGCGTTATTTTTTTCGATCCGCTAATAAAGAGCGTTGTAGTGCGGTTAATGGATTGAAGCAGCCGGATGGTGGTAGGCGTATTGGCGGGCACAGCGGCAAGGGCTGCGTCAATTGTCGCGTACTGCGCCCCGCCTTCGATTTCGCAGACGGCATTATTTGCAACCGATTTCAATGACAGGATGGTTGTTGAAAGAACAACAAAGCTGATGATGAGGAATATTTGTTTCATAATATCACTGATTAATCCTGATAATAATTCTGCATATTATTCTTTGTGGTCATTGCCTCTACCAAAAATTAAAATTTGCATATTTTTTTGCGTTTAGTTGCTTTGTTATTCGTCAACTCTATCATATATAAACCTTTTTCCAAACAAGCAGCAGGAATAAACTCAATTCCTTTTGCTTTCCGGGTAAGAATCTTTCGGCCCCTGATATCGAATATCGTAAGGCTTATAATTTCATTCCCTGTATTGATGTTGAATCCTTCGCTGAACGGATTGGGGTATATGGATACCTCCGACAACTCATTCTCCGGAATCCCCACGGTTGTGGGTTGTGTTACAGTTATGGATTGAGAAGTTGTTCCTTCTGCTGTAACGGTTACGATAGCGTTGCGCTCATTTGCCATTGAATTTTTTGTGGCAGTTAAGATCACCGTACCATTGCCCGAACCGGAAACAGGATTTGCACTTAACCAGCTTTGATCCGAAGCAACCGTCCAGTTTGTGTTCGAGGTGATCGTAATAGTTGTATCTCCTCCCATAGCCGCTATGTCGATGGTTGAAGGGGACACGGTGAGGGTTGCTGCACCGGCTGCCTGGGTTACCGTTACGGTTTGAGAAGATACACTACTCCCCGAAACAGTCACGATTGCCACGCGGGTTGAATTTGTTGGATTTACTTCTACAGAGACAGCTACTGTGCCGTTTGCTGTACCGCTTGCCGGATTTACTGTCAACCAACTTTGATTTGAAACAACTGTCCAGCTTATATTCGAAGTTACGTTAAAAGATTCTGTGCTTCCGTTTGAAGCTGCCACATTCAAGGTTAATGGCGAAACCAACAGCGTAGCTTCCCCGGCGGCCTGGGTTATGGTAACTAGTTGCGAAGTAACTCCCGGCGCTGAAACCGTTACAATTGCAGTACGCTCTTCGGTGGTTTCATTTTTTGCTGATGTTAACGTAACGGTACCATTTCCACTGCCCGACGCACTATTTACCGCTAACCATGTCTGATCTGAAACGACTGACCATGATACGTTTGATATGATATCGAAAGTTGCCGTGCTGCCTTCAGCAGCAAGTATGTTCAAGGCAGAAGATGAAACAGAAAGTATTGCATTCCCGGTTATCTGTGTAACCGTGACGGTTTGTGAAGCTACGCCCGGAGCTGAAACCGTTATAATGGCTGCACGTTCTGAAACGGATGGATTGGCTTCGGCAATTATAGTTACATTGCCATTGTCACTTCCTGATGACGGATTGAGTGTTAACCATGTTTGATTGCACACTACTGACCAACTCGTGTTTGAAGTAACAGTAAATGAAGAAGTACTTCCTTGTGCCGATGCGATACTCAAATTTCCGGGAGAAACCGAAAGCGTTGCTGCCCCGGCGGATTGTGTTACCGAAACGGTTTTCGATGTTGCTCCGTTTGCCGAAACAGAAACAATTGCCGTTCGTGAAACGGATAACGGATTCGCTTCAGCGGTAAGGGTTACAGCGCTGTTGCCGCTACCCGATGTCGGGTTCGCAACCAACCACGATTGGTTAGAAACTACATTCCAGTTTGTATTGGATGTTACATTGAATGTTGCAGAACTGCCAGCTACCGCAGCAATATCAAGAGCTGATGGTGAAACAGAAAGAGTCGGCGCTATTCCCGATTGCGTTACCTGAACCGACAGTGTATCGGCATCGTAACCCATAGCTACTTTTACTGTTGCTACTCGCGGTGTTACCGACGGGTTTGCAACGACAGTTACGGTTATTGTACCGTTTCCGTTTCCTGTTTTTTGTGATAACATCAGCCAATTTTGGGTTGAAGCCACAGACCATGCAATGTTCGAAGAGATCGTAAACGATGCAGTACTCCCGTTCGCTGCTGCCACTTCAAGTGTATTGGGCGAAACAGAAATAACCGGTTTTGTTTCTTCAATAATCATAACCTCGTCTCCATTGATGACATAAGTCTTGTTGTTTTTAATGTTCAAGGCAAGCTCCGACGGATTTTTTACACAGGCAAAACCAACAATTTCATCGGTTGCACCATCAATCTCGGTAACAATATACCCAGCGTTACTGCGGTCATCCTGGTTGAAATTACCCACATATACCCTGTTTGTGGCTTCGTTTACAGCAATAGCCTGTGGCGCTTTGCCCACGCCAATTGTTTTGATGTTATTGGTTGTCCCGTCGATAACGGTTACGCTATTGGTTCCCGAATTTGAAACGTAAATTTTGTTTGTGAGCCTGTTCACCGCTGCGGCCCAGGGATAGGAATTGAATGCGAGCGAAACTTTGCTGGTTGTATTTGTTTTGCCGTCGATAACCGTTATACTTGAATCGCGGTAGTTGACCACATAAATTTTATTGGTTGAATCGTTAACCGCAACAAAACGCGGTGAATTGCCCACCGGAACGGTTTCGGTAGTGGTTGAAATCCCATTAATTACAGTAACACTATTGCCCCAGTTGTTGGCTACATAAATTTTGTTGGTGGTTTCGTTTATCGCCACAGCAATTGGCCTCTGACCTACGGGTACGGTATTTTCAACCAAATTATTCTCACCATTGATGACGAAAACATTTCCCTGATTGCTGGTATAATCGGCAGGAACATAGATTTTGTTGGTCGTTTTATTAACCACCGCTGCACGCGGAGCGCTCCCAACCAAAACTGTAGTATCGACAGTTCCGGTAGTACCATTGATCACCGATACCGTGTTGTCGATATTGTTGGGTACATATATTTTGTTTGT
>JAKQPY010000175.1:0-17883 GCA_029564465.1 Bacteroidota bacterium
TACCGCATCAGCTACCGGAGCGAATGGGACTCCGCGTTTCAATCAGAGATAATCGACAAACTTGCAGGTAGTTACAGTTCTTTTAAAGCCATCGCAATGCATGAATGGCTGGCACTGAAAAACAACATTTCGGAGCAATTGGTCATGCTGGTAAAAAGCACCGAAACGGTGATCATAAAGTATGAAGCTTCGAAACCCATATTGCTGGCAAGGCTGAAAAACAGGGGAATAAAAGAACTTACTGCGCAAATTGCGCATTGTTTCGAAATACCAAAGGATATTGCAGTGAAACTTTATTTAAACTATGGCAATGTATTGTTAAATAAGAATTTAAAAGATGTAGTTATCGACATTCCATTGCCCGAATCACAAGTACGTGAGGTAGTTCTCAGCGACCTGATATTCCTGATTCAGCAGTATTTTATCGGGCTGTTCAAGGCTGCCGGTATTGCGGCACGCTCCAAACAAATAGGCGTTCATGGCTCTGAGCTGATTGTTTACGGAAAACATGTCAATCACATGCGGCTGGGTGAACTGGCTTCATTATATTTTTCGAACGACTGCAGGCTGGCTGGCTGCGAATACGAACCCGATTTCGGAGTTTTCGGGAAAATAACTGCTTCACCCATCAACACAGCATTAGCTGACAATACAGAGGCGATTGTTCAAAGCGAACCCCAATCTGTTTCTGATGATTTACCGGCCGAAACGGCCATAAAAAAGCCATTCCTGAACCGCATGATACAACGGATACGCTCGGAATGGCAGTTTTTTATCAATGAGCCCGAAAAAGGCTTTATTTCATTACAAGAATAAAGCCGCTGCCATGAACATTATTGATTTCGATGCCATCGATGTCTTTAAAGTATTTACGGAGCTTGGTAATGTAAACATCCATACTCCGGGCATTAAAGTAATTGTCGTCACCCCAGATTTGTTTGAGTGCGTGATTGCGGTCGAGAACATGGTTTTTGTTTACATAAAGCATTTTGAGCAGATCCGATTCTCTGGGAGTCAGCCTGAAGGCGTTATCACCGGCGGTTAAAGTCCGCAGCTTATGATCGAAGTTGTATGGACCAATTTCGAGTGTTTCGGGCAGGTCGTCGTAGTTTTCTTTATTCCTGCGCAAAATGGCTTTCAGTTTGTGGAGCAACACATCCGAATCGAAAGGCTTGGTCAGGTAATCGTCGGCACCCACTTCAAAACCGCGCAACACATCTTCTTTCAGCGATTTGGCCGTGAGAAAAATCAGGGGAATACCTTCGTCAATTTTGCGGATATCCACCGCAATACTGAAGCCGTCTTTGTTGGGCAGCATCACATCGAGAACGCATAAATCGAAACTTCCGTTGCGAAATACAGGCACAGCACGGGCACCATCGTTTACCAGAGTTACTTCGTAATCGTTTATTTCGAGATACGATTTCAGTACCGTTCCGAAATTAATGTCGTCTTCGACCAGTAAAATTTTATCTTTTTTCATAATTACATTGTTTCAGGTTATTTATCGGGTTTATGTTTGTTGCATGGGTAAAATTATCGTAAAAGTACTTCCCCGGCTGGCCTGGCTTTTAATCTGAATATCGCCCTTGTGAGCCATCACAATTTCGCGAACATAATTCAATCCCAGACCAAAGCCTTTTATGTTGTGGATATTTCCGGTTGAAGCCCTGTAGAATTTATCGAATACCTTATTCTGGACATCTTTGTTCATTCCTATGCCTTTGTCCTCTACTTCAAAAACAAACTGGTTATTGCGGTTATAGGTATACACGGTAATATCCGGGGCATCGGTCGAATACTTATTCGCGTTGTCAAGCAGGTTATTCACCACATTCATCAGGGTGTCCTTGTCAGCTATTATGACGTGCTTCTCGGCCTTAAGTACGGCGCGTATTCTGCCTTCGCGTTCTGCAATAATCAGTTCTATGTTGCTCACTGCATCAGTGATGAGCTCGTGCATATCGACCGGTTCTTTCTTAAGTTTCAGGCTTTCGCGATCGAGGAGGGCCATTTGCAGAACCTGTTCCACATGTTGATTCATGCGCTGGGTTTCCTGACTGATGATATCGGTAAACTTCTCGACCACAGCCTGATTTTCACGGATTTTCGGGTTTTTAATTGAGGCTGCCGCCAGTTGAATGGTTGCCAGCGGCGTTTTGAACTCATGGGTCATGTTGTTGATGAAGTCGTTCTTGATGTCGGTAAGCTTTTTCTGCCGGATAACTGTCATCAGTGTTATCCCAAAAGTAATGATGATAATGAGTGTAAACACTACCGAGGTCAGTATCTGCGCATAGATACCTTCGAGAACATATTTCCGCTTGTTGGGGAAATACACGTACAGCGCATCGGGGTTCGACAAAATATTGCCGGGTGTAAGATTTATCTTGTATGCATCCTCCGACAGGCTGTCGCTGAAATTATCGGAGCGGATTTTAATTTCCTGGTTCCCGTTGAGCACTGCAAACTCAAAATCGAGATCGAGACCCTGCTGACTGAGTTCCTTCTGAATAACCGTTTCAATAAATGCTTTGTCGAACCGTGATTCAATGGGTCTGCGCCTGATTTCGTATTCTTTCTCGATTTCCGAAATCAACTCTTCAAAACCAATATTGCTGTTTTCGGAGTTTAAGCTGAAATATTGTTCCAGCACCGAATACGACAAAAAACCATCGGGCGTCAGTGCGTTCGAAAATTCCAGAACATGTGTACCTCCATTCGCCGAACTTATCGAAATACTGAAATTTCCGCCAGAAAAACCCTGCGAGGCAGGGTTGAAACTGCCATGGGTCATATTGGGATCAACCGGATAGGTACTGTCGGGGTTCTGGCTTTTACCGGCCTGCATTTTATCGTAAACAAAAAACAGGGCATCCTGTTTTTCGAGGCGATGTAATGCCTGTGACAGCGCTTCACGCACACCCCGGTCAACCAATTCACTCTTTTCGTTGTACGACCTGATGATGTGCCCGCCCTGCATCGTAATGATTAGCAACAACGACACCGACATCAGCGCAACAATAAAGTATAGTATCCGCTTCTTTTTCATCGCATTACAAAAATAGTCTTTTGTTAACCAAAGGCAATAGCATTTAACAGAACATTAAGAAGATTCGAAATATTTATAATTCTCATAGACTTGCGTCATTTTGTCATAATGTTTAATTAAATAGTGTCATTTTGACATCTTTTATAAAGTGGTTCCTGTTTTGTATGCGGCTTCAAAAAATATTTCACAATATGAACTTCGATAATTTTACCATCAAATCGCAGGAAGCCATACAACGGGCAGCCGATCTGGCGCGTACAACAAAGAATCAGGCCGTCGAAACCGGCCATTTATTGATGGCCATACTCGAAACAGGAGAGCACCTCACGCGGGGCATCTTTGGCCGAATGGGAATCGACGCTGAGGCGTTTAAGAACATACTGGGCTCCATACTCCAATCGTATCCAAAAGTCGAAGGGGGCGAAATCTATCTATCGAAAGGATGCCATGAGGCTATCAACCGGAGTAAAAGTTTGCTCAAACAATTCGGCGATAGCTACGTTTCGCCCGAACATTTAATGCTGGCTTTATTGAAATCGGGCGACATTGTCTCATCAATGATGCGCGATGCGGGCATCAGCGAAGACCAGTTACTGAAAGCCATTGCCGATATTCGTAAAGGTATGGTGGTAAATACACCCACTGCTGAAGAAAGCTATGATGCCCTGTCGCGATATGCAGTAAACCTCAACCAACGGGCTATCGACGGGAAACTCGACCCGGTTATCGGTCGGGACGAAGAAATCAGGCGGATCCTGCAAATACTTTCGAGGCGCACCAAAAATAATCCGATTTTGATAGGGGAACCCGGCGTGGGTAAAACAGCTATTGCCGAAGGTCTGGCGCACCGGATAGTATCCGGAGATGTTCCTGAAAATCTGAAAACCAAGCTGATTTATTCACTCGACATGGGCGCCTTAATTGCCGGAGCTAAATACAAGGGCGAGTTCGAAGAACGTTTAAAATCAGTGGTAAGCGAAGTGGTAAAAAGCAATGGAGAGATTATTCTCTTCATCGACGAAATTCATACCCTGGTAGGTGCCGGTAAATCGGAAGGTGCCATGGATGCTGCCAATATTCTGAAACCTGCACTTGCACGGGGCGACCTGCGGGCAGTGGGAGCTACAACACTGGACGAATACCAGAAATACTTTGAAAAAGACAAAGCCCTTGAACGCCGTTTTCAACCGGTAGTGGTGGATGAACCCGACGAAGAAGATGCCATCGCCATTCTGAGAGGACTGAAAGAACGCTACGAGAGTCATCACAAGGTAAGAATTCTCGATGAGGCCATTGTGGCTGCCGTACAACTGTCGGCGCGCTATATCACCGAAAGATTCCTGCCCGACAAAGCCATCGACCTGATTGATGAAGCTGCCGCCAAACTACGGCTCGAAATGAATTCTGTGCCCGAAGAAATCGACAATCTTATCCGGCGAATCCGCCAGCTCGAAATCGAAAAGGAAGCCATTAAACGCGAAAACGACAAAGAAAGAATAAAACACATATCTGCACAGATTGCCGGCCTGAGCGACGAAAAAAACAACCTGATGGCCAAATGGGAAAACGAGAAGAATCTGATCAATACCATACAGAAACTTAAACAACAGATTGAGCAGTACAAAAACGAAGCCCTTCAGGCAGAGCGTAGCGGCGACTACGGTCGTGTGGCTGAATTGCGCTACGGGAAAATAGACGAAGCCAATCGCGAAATCGAAAAAACAAAACATGAGCTTCTCAGGGTGCAGTCCGATACAGCCCTGGTTGACGAAGAAGTCGGCGCTTCCGATATTGCAGATATCATCAGCCGAAGCACTGGTATTCCGGTTTCGAAAATGTTGCAGGGCGAACGCGAAAAACTCCTCCGGCTCGAACAAGAGTTGCACAAACGCGTGGTAGGACAGGACGAAGCCATTACTGCCGTTGCCGACGCTGTAAGAAGGAGCAGGGCAGGACTTCAGGATAAAAACAGACCCATTGGTTCTTTCATTTTTCTGGGCACCACAGGCGTGGGTAAAACCGAGCTGGCCCGTGCACTGGCCGAATTTCTGTTCGACGACGAAAACCTGTTGACACGTATCGACATGAGCGAATATCAGGAACGACATTCCGTTTCTCGTCTTGTTGGAGCCCCTCCGGGATATGTAGGATACGATGAAGGTGGTCAACTCACCGAAGCTGTGCGGCGTAAGCCTTACTCAGTAGTACTGCTCGACGAAATCGAAAAAGCACACCCCGATGTGTATAATGTGCTGCTGCAGGTGCTTGAAGACGGCCGGCTCACCGATAACAAAGGTAGAACGGCAAATTTTAAAAATACAATTGTCATAATGACCAGTAATCTGGGATCGCACATCATTGACGAAAACTCGCGCCTATCAAAGGATAACCGAAATGAATCCATTGAGGGAAAAACTAGAAACGAAGTGTTGAACCTGTTGCGCAAACACATGCGCCCGGAGTTCCTGAACCGTATTGATGAGATTATCATCTTTACACCACTGAGTAAAAACGAAATTCGTGAAATTGTAACAATGCAGCTCGAAAGGCTCAAAATGAGTCTACTGTCGCAACATATCGAATTGCATATCGATGACAAGGCCATTGATTACCTTGCCCATGCCGGCTACGACCCACAATACGGGGCAAGACCACTGAAACGTCTGATTCAGCGTGAGTTAATCAATATAATTTCGAAAATGATAATTGCCGGCACAGTGTCAGCTTCCTCAGCACTTCAGGTTACTTCCGACGGACAAGGCCTCCAGATAAATGCCTGATAAGATATTGAAAAGCGGATAAACAGCTTTTTCAAAAGCAATTGTTCGCTTATAAAGTGATAAAGGTTTGTAATGAAACGAATTTATTTCATTTAAACTTTAACTTCCATATAATAGACTTATTTACCTGAATAATTGCTACTTACGCAAGTTTTCTGCCATTGAATATAATTCCTTGTCTTCATCCGTTTCAGCAACCACTACCAGATTGTGTGCCAGCGCCCGGGTGTGATCGTCAACGTGAATAAAAGTGATAAAACCGTTTACATAATCATCGGAAGACGCAGATCCGGTAACTTTAACATACGATACAATACTGCTCCGTCCGGTATAAACGACTTTAGAACTGAAAGTAATCACTTCACCGGGGTAGGCGGGTCGCTTAAAGTGCATCCCGTGAATTTTCATGCAGACAACATTCTTCGGATTGAGCAGTGCAGCCACCGAAATAAAGCCTGATTCTACAAACCATTCGGCACTTCGACCGGCAAAAAGACTACCGTGATGATTCAGGTCTTCACCTTTGACCAATCTTGAAGTGGTATGCCACACTGGTACAATGTTTTTCATGTTTCTGTATCCGGTTTAACAATTAATCTTCGGCCAACACAACCAGTTTATCGGTTTCGTTGAAGATGATTTTCTTTGATTTATCAGGGTTAATCGTCATTCCATACGCATGCGATGCATCGCGTTCGTACTTCAGCAAACGATAACCGATGGCCGTGTGTCCTTTGCGGCGCGCGGCTTCAACCACGTTATAAAAATCGACTTCCACACCGGTCTTCACGTAATCGGTGATTGGTTTCAGGTAGATTTCGGAGCCATCGGGTTGGAAAATATCACTGAAAACATAGCTGAGTTCTTTCTTCTCACTGATTTGAGTAAGCAGCAGGCTGATAACCTTTTCGCTCACAATAAAGTCGTCGGCATTGGTAACTTCGGCAAGCACCCGGTTTTCGTCAATCAGCATTTCGCTGACAATCGACATGTCAACTTCTTTTCGCTCAGCAATGTCGCGAAGATGGAGCAGGGTTATCAGCGTGGTTGAATCGGAATCCTCAGGACTCATCAAACCGGCATAGCTCAACAGAATAATATGGTCGAAAAATTCGAGGTTCAGCGATTCCAGAAAATCGCGGCGGGTAGTGTCGTTTTCGTGAATGATGAGTTTATTGTTCTTCAAATGGGCTACTTCTTCCTTAATATGTTTTTCGATATCGGGAATATTGGCCACGATGGTAATTTCGGACCCGGGTTGCACATAGGCATCCAGTTCCTGAACAATGGTAAACCCGCGCTTATTCCATCCCAGTATTAATGTACGCTCTTTGCGTATTTCAGCTTCAGATGCATCAGAAAATGCATCTTCATGTATGGTAAATTGCTTCCCGTTCAACCTGACGGTATCGTCGTCTTCCGAAATGCAAATCACCTCGTCGCCGGCCTCAATCAAGGTGTCCATGGGTGGATTAATCAGGGTACGGCCATCGTTTTTCTGTAAACCAAACAACGAGGAATCTTCGTAGGCAAACAGTGCTTCTCCATAAGTTTTACCGGTTAACTCAGGCTGAGGCTGAAAATAGAGTTCATCGCCTTCATAAACCAGCAGCTCCAGATAAACCAACGACAAGCCCGACTGGCGGCAGGTCTGCGCCGTAATTTTCGAAATCACATCGGTCGATAAAACAATTTCGATTTCATCTTTACCCACCATTTTACACACATTGGCGTTGCGGGCATCGTTAATTTCGGCAACAATATGGTACCTGCGGCTACTGCGGTTCGGGTTGTTGGTGATAGCCAGAACGGTTTTGATTACTTCGGCATCGGGGTCGCTGTGCTCGGGTGCCAATACAATGATGGAACGGGAGTTATCAAGGTTTACCATTTTCAAATCGTTCATTACCACGGGGTTTCCACTACGGCATATGACTTTGGTAGTACCGAAATTGTGGATATTCGCCCTGATTTCTTCTTCCATTTCAACCTTGTCCTTTCGGCCCAAAATTACAATGCGGCCGTTTTTATGATTCGCATTGGCTTCAATCAGTTCGCTGATTATGGTAAATACCTTGGGCGACCAGCCGAGAATAACGGTGTGGTTCTTCTCGATAACCAGCGATTTGCCTTTACGCAATTCATCGAGTTTCGATTCGAGGCCACTGTTTAACACACCGATTAATGCACTGATAACAAATATACCGCCCAGGGTTACAACAAACATCACCAGACGGAACGACCAGCCTTCGTCGCCACCCATGGTACCCGCATCGAGCGAGCGCATAAGGCTTTGCCAGAATGCTTCAAAAAATGATAAATGTTCCGTCCCCGGTTGAGTTACCGAAAACATAGTCACCACAACAGCAACCACAATAACAATAAATAATGAAATCAGAAACAGTCCCATTACCAGGGCTACAGTACCTTTGGCCATAAAGTTATCGAAGCGGTAGCGCAGCTTTTGAGAAAATGAATTTTTCATGGTTTTTTATTTTTACAAAAGTAATAATTGTTTACATCCTTGTGATTGGCCGCTAAATTTTATACATAAAAAAAGAGGCCGCAAGAGCCTCTTTCGAACAATTATTTGGAGCTGGTTTATTTAATAACGCCCAACTCTTTACCCACTTTGGTAAAGGCGGCAACACATTTGTCGAGGTGTGCCATTTCGTGAGCCGCCGATACCTGTACGCGGATACGTGCAAGACCTTTGGCCACAACGGGATAGTAGAAACCAATTACATAAATGCCTTCATCGAGTAATTTTGCGGCAAAATCCTGCGAAAGTTTGGCATCATAAAGCATAACGGCAATAATAGCCGATTTGGTGGGTTTGCAATCGAAACCGGCAGCTTTCATTTTGGCTGCAAAATATTCGGTATTGCGATGAAGTTTATCCTGTAATTCGTGGGTTTCCGACATCATATCAAACATTTTGATACCGGCATTGGCCACTGATGGAGGAATCGAATTCGAGAAAAGATAGGGGCGTGAGCGCTGACGCAACATGTCGATAATTTCTTTACGACCTGTGGTAAAACCACCAATAGCACCACCAAAAGCTTTACCCAGCGTTCCGGTGATAATATCCACTTTACCGCGAACATTAAATTCTTCGGTAACACCACGTCCGGTTTTTCCAACCACACCGGCGCTATGGCATTCGTCAACCATAATCAATGCATCGTATTTTTCGGCAAGGGCAACAATTTTATCCATAGGAGCCACATTACCGTCCATCGAGAAAACACCGTCGGTAACAATAATACGGAAACGTTGTGCCTGAGCTTCTTTCAGTTTTTCTTCGAGATCGGCCATGTCAGCATTATTGTAACGATAGCGAACGGCTTTACACAGACGAACACCATCAATAATGGAAGCGTGGTTCAGTGCATCCGAAATAATGGCATCTTCTTCACCAAACAGGGGTTCAAAAACACCGCCATTGGCATCGAAACAAGCGGCATACAAAATGGTATCTTCGGTACCGAAGAACTCAGCGATTTTCTTCTCCAGGGTTTTATGAAGGTCCTGTGTTCCACAGATAAAACGAACCGACGACATGCCGTATCCGTGCGAATCGAGGGCTTCTTTAGCAGCAGCTACCAACGCCGGATGATTCGACAGGCCCAGGTAGTTGTTGGCACAGAAATTCAACACCTCTTTGCCGCTGTTTACTTTGATTTCGGCACCCTGAGGAGTAACAATAATACGTTCGTTTTTAAACAGACCGGCTTCACGAATGTTATTCAACTCGTTTTGCAGGTAATCTTGCATTTTTCCGTACATAAGACTTTGGTTTTTAAGTTATAAATCAGAATTAAGTTTTAATTTTCCGGCCTCAAAGATATAGTTTTTGCCAAGAATTTCACGCTTTTATTTTCGAAAAATAAATAGATTTTCTGGCAATAAAACATTGGTTTTTTTCTTAGTTTTGCAAGCGTAAAAATAATTGGTTTAAGATACCTGAATCAGGATTTTTGTCATGTTTTTTTGCAATCGCTTCGTCTAATTTTGGGCTGAAAATTTTAATGAAATAGTTGATTAATAATAAATTTAAAAACGCTAACACAATGAAAAACATCTTAGTAGTTGGATCTGCCGGTCAGATCGGGTCCGAATTGGTTCTCGCCCTGCGCGATATTTACGGCGGCGACCACGTAATTGCAGGTATCAGAAAAACCAAACCTTCCGAAAAACTGACTGCAACCGGTCCGTGCGAAGTGGTAGATGCCAACAACCTTGAGAATCTGGTATCGGTAGTAAAAAAATACGACGTTGACTGTATCATCAACATGGCAGCCATTCTTTCGGCTACCGGAGAACAGAACCCAATGATGGCATGGGACGTTAACATGAACGGGTTAATCAACATTCTCGAAGTAGCCCGCGAATACAAAATGAAACAGGTGCTGGTTCCCAGTTCGATTGCCGTTTTCGGTCCGAGCACTCCGGTTGACAATACCCCGCAGGAAACCGTATTAAAACCCACCACCATGTATGGTGTCACCAAAGTGGCCGGTGAATTACTGGGCGATTACTATGTTCGTCGCTACGGTCTCGATGTACGCGGACTGCGCTATCCCGGAATCATCAGCAACGAAACCCTGCCCGGCGGTGGCACCACCGACTATGCAGTGGCTATTTATTACGAAGCCATCAAAAACAAAAAATACACCTGTTTTGTAAACGCTGAAACCCGTCTGCCCATGATGTACATGCCCGACTGTCTGAAGGCTACCATCGACCTGATGCAGGCAGACTTTGGCAAACTGAAACACCACTGCGATTTCAACGTGGGTGCCATGAGTTTCAGCACAGCCGAACTGGCCGCCAGCATTAAGAAATATATTCCCGAATTCGAAATCAGCTACGAACCCGATTTCCGTCAGAAAATTGCCGATTCGTGGCCGAATTCGGTTGACGATACCGCCGCACGCGAAGAATGGGGATGGAAACCCGCTTTCGACCTCGATGCCATGACTCAGGACATGCTCAAGGTAATCGGCGAAAAACACGCCAAAGGTTTGATCTAGAGGAGGCTTACGCCATATTTTTCCAAAAGCCGTTGTGTGTTGCAACGGCTTTTTTTATTACTAGTCGAATACTTTTTCCAACGCCGACCTTTTCCAAAGTGCCAAACTATGGAAAAGGTATTCGATAAAAAATTTTCAATTCGATAGTAGCCTAAGAAAAAGGCGAGTTTCCCCGCCTTAAATGTTTTCACAACGGAATAATCCTTATTGTGATTT
Source organism: Bacteroidota bacterium (assembly GCA_029564465.1). Taxonomy (GTDB): domain Bacteria; phylum Bacteroidota; class Bacteroidia; order Bacteroidales; family ML635J-15; genus JAGOEF01. The sequence continues at coordinate 11,088 of JAKQPY010000175.1, forward strand.
GCTCAAATTCGTGCTACAAATATATACATTTTTTTATTATTCAAAATTTTGTCAATAAATTTTTTATCTTTATCGCAATAAAACCACAATGTAACATGAAAAAAATTCTTGGCTTAGACCTTGGCACCAACAGCATCGGGTGGGCGGTAGTGAATGAAGCAGAACAAGAAAATGAAAAGTCTTCAATTATCAAGTTAGGCGTGCGCGTAAATCCATTAACCGTTGAAGAGCAGCAAAACTTTGAAAAGGGTAAAAGCATAACCACCAATGCCGACAGAACTTTAAAACGCAGCATGCGACGTAATTTACAGCGATACAAATTGAGACGCGAAAATCTGATTGCTGTTTTAAAAGAAAATGGTTTTATTGACGATAATGCTATTTTAGCTGAAAAGGGGAATCATACTACATTTGAAACTTACAAACTGAGAGCAAAAGCAGCTACCGAAGAAATTTCATTAAGCGAGTTTGCGCGAGTTCTTCTTGCGATTAACAAAAAGCGAGGGTACAAAAGCAGTCGTAAAGCAAAAACTTCTGAAGATGGAGTTTTAATCGACGGAATGGATATTGCTAAAAAAATGTATGAAGAAAACCTGACACCGGGACAGTATTGCTTAAAAATTCTGCAACAGGGAAAGAAAAACTTGCCTGATTTTTATCGGTCAGATCTAATGTCAGAGTTTGACAAAATAATCGACAAGCAAATCTTATTTCATTCCAATTTTCTATCGAATGAGTTAAAAGAAGAATTGCGCAATAAAAAATCAGAAGCTGTATGGGCAATTTGTGCTAAAAGATTCAAGGACAATGGGTTTGAATTGGTTGGAGTGAAGAGACAAGGAAAAACAATTGAACAAAAATTTGAAAATTATCAATGGCGTGTAAAAGCATTAAACGAAAAAATTGAACTCGAACAATTTGTATTAGTAATTCAAGAAATCAATAAACAAATTAATAGCTCAAGCGGATACTTAGGCGCCCTGAGTGACCGCAGTAAAGAGTTACATTTCAAGAAGCAAACAGTTGGGCAATATCAAATTAAGAAGCTGCTTGAAAATCCAAATTACAGTTTGAAGAATCAGGTTTTTTATCGACAAGACTACTTAGATGAGTTTGAAATAATATGGGAAACACAATCAAAATATCACAAAGAGTTAACTCAAGAATTAAAAAAGGAGCTTCGCGATATGGTGATTTTCTACCAGCGGCCATTAAAAAGCCAAAAAGGGTTGATTAGTTTTTGTGAATTCGAACACAAAAAGATTAAAGTTGAGATTGAAGGTAAGAAAAAAATTAAAACCATCGGATTAAGGGTTTGCCCACGTTCATCACCACTTTTTCAAGAGTTTAAAATTTGGCAGATAATAAACAATATACAAGTATCGGGTAAAGACACACACAATAAACGTTTTTTATTTCAGGAAGAGAAAGAAAAATTATTTACTGAGTTAAGCAGTAAAGAAAAGCTAAAAAAGGCGGATGTTTTAAAATTGCTTTTCGAAAACCATAAAGATTTAAACCTGAACTATGAAAACATCGAAGGAAATCGAACACAAGCAGAGCTATTTAAAGTTTATGAGAAAATAGTTTTATTAAGTGGGCATGGTGAATACGATTTTTCGAAAATGACAACAGTAAAAGTTCTCGAAATAGTTGAACCTGTATTTGGAATGTTGGGCATAAACACCGAAATTCTTTTTTTTGATTCAAGCCTCGAAAGTCCCGATTTCGAAAAACAAGCGCATTATCGTTTGTGGCACTTACTGTATAGTTTTGAGGGGGATGATTCAAAAACCGGGAACGAAAAACTTATCGATAAACTAACAGAATTATTCGGGTTCGAAAAAGAATATGCAAGACTTCTTGCCAATGTTGCATTCCAACCCGATTATGGCAGTTTGAGTGCAAAAGCTATCCGCAAAATTCTTCCGCATTTAAAAGATGGGCTCGATTATAGTGTAGCATGTGCAGAAGCCGGTTACCGCCATTCACAAAAATCGCTTACCAAAGAAGAGCTTGCCAGCAAAACTCTTGTCGATAAACTAGAAATTCTTCCACGAAACAGTTTGCGCAATCCTGTGGTCGAAAAAATTCTTAATCAAATGATTCATGTAGTTAATTCGGTGGTTGATTCTTATGGTAAACCAGACGAAATTCGCATCGAATTGGCTAGAGAATTGAAAAAAAGTGCCAACGAACGAGCCGAATTAACAACAGCAATAAGCAAGTCAACAAAAGAGCACGAAGAATACCGAACAATTTTACAAAATGAATTTGGGTTAATTCACGTAAGTCGCAACGATATAATACGTTATAGGCTTTATTTAGAGTTGAAAGAAAATGGTTTTAAAACCTTATATTCAAACACATACATTCCTCAAGAAAAACTTTTCAGTAAAGAATTCGATATTGAACATATCATCCCACAGGCAAAATTATTCGACGATTCATTTTCGAATAAAACCATTGAACTTAAATCGGTAAATATCGAGAAAAGCAATGCAACAGCCTATGACTATGTGTTAGGAAAATATGGAGAACATGGTGTCGAGGTTTATCAAACACGTATTGAAGAATTGTATAAACTAGGTGTTATTAATCAAACTAAACGCAAAAAACTCTTGATGAAAGAGGCAGATATTCCCAGTGGTTTTATCGAAAGAGATCTTCGCGATTCGCAATACATTGCGAAAAAAGCACGTGAAATTCTCGAGGATATGGTAAAATTTGTTGTGCCTACCACGGGGTCTATTACCGACCGATTGCGCGAAGATTGGCAATTGGTTGACGTAATGCAAGAATTAAATTGGGATAAATACGACAAATTGGGTTTAACCGAAATTATTGAAGATAAAGATGGGCGAAAAATTAAAAGAATTAAAGACTGGACAAAACGAAACGACCATCGTCATCATGCCATGGATGCGCTTACCATTGCATTTACAAAACGCCAGTATATTCAATATATAAATAACCTGAATGCCCGCCTGCAAAAAAGTGCTGACGATTATGTGTATTCTGGCGATTACGAATTAACCAAATTACATAAAAATGAGGTTGCTAAAGTAGTAGCTTACATTGAGAAAAAAGAATTATATCGCGACAAACACGGTAAGCTAAAGTTTTTGCCTCCCATGCCTATCGATGATTTTCGTGCCGAAGCAAAAAAGCATTTAGAAAGCACTCTTGTATCAATAAAAGCAAAAAACAAAGTAGTTACGCAAAACATTAACATTGCCAATAATAAGAATGGCAAATTAAAAAAAGTTCAACTAACCCCTCGCGGTCAACTTCATAACGAAACTATCTACGGTTGCATAAAAAGATATACAACAAAGCTCGAAAAAGTTGGGGCTTCTTTCGATTATGAAAAAATCCAAACGGTAGCTAACAAAAAACATCGCGAAGCCTTGTTAAATCGACTATCGCAGTTCGACAATGACCCCAAAAAGGCTTTTACAGGTACAAATAGTCTCGACAAAAAATCAATTTTCTTGAATGCGGCACAAACCGAAAAAGTACCCGGAAAAGTTAAAACGGTTGGGTTCGAAAACATTTACACCATTCGTAAAGAAATAACACCCGATTTAAAAATCGAGAAAGTTGTGGATGTCAAAATTCGACAAATTCTCCAGAATCGCCTTGATGAGTTTGGAGGAAATGCTAAAAAAGCGTTTAGCAACCTTGAAGAAAACCCAATTTGGCTTAATAAAAACAATGGTATTGCCATAAAGCGAGTAAGCATAACAGGAGTTAGCAATGCAACCGCACTGCACGACAAACGCGATTATGCAGGAAAAATTATTACCGATGAAAATGGAAAACCTCAGCCGGCCGATTTTGTGAGCACCAGCAATAACCATCACGTTGCTATTTACCGAGATGCAGATGGTAATCTACAAGAAAATGTAGTGTCGTTCTTCGAAGCTACCATGCGAGCCAATCAAGGCCTTCCTATAATTGATAAGAATTACAGGCAAGAAGATGGGTGGACATTTTTATTCTCGATGAAACAAAACGAATATTTTGTATTCCCTAATGAAAAAAACGGATTCAATCCAAAAGATATCGATTTATTAAATCCGGAAAATTACAACTTAGTTAGTCAAAATTTGTTTAGGGTGCAAAAGCTAGCAAATAAAGATTATTTCTTTCGACACCATTTAGAAACGAGTGTTCTTGATGTTTCATGTTTAAAAGGTTTAACTTGGATTAGATGTGGATTATATGGCATCGGTGATATAATTAAAGTACGAATTAATCATATCGGTCAAATTGTTTCAATTGGGGAATACTAATTGAGGTATGTATGGATTTTTTGCAACCCAATAAAATCTACCACATCTTTAACCACGCCAACGGGTTTGAAAGTTTGTTCATTAGCGAGGAGAACAAACGCTTCTTCATGGAGCGATATGCCGCACACATTGCGCCCATTGCCGATACATACGCGTATTGCCTGATGAATAATCATTTTCATTTGCTGCTGAAAATAAAGGGGGAGGAGGAGGTTGTAAACCACATGACTTCCAAAGTTTCGAACTTTGGAAGTCATGCCGGAGACGGAAATAAAATCGAATATTTTGTTTCGAGGCAATTCGCCAATTTTTTCAGCAGCTATACGCAGGCTTTCAATAAAATGTATGGACGCATGGGTTCGTTGTTTATGAAAAACTTTAAACGCGAAGAAATTACATCAGAAGAGCATTATAGGGCATTGGTGGTTTACATACACCGAAATCCGGTACATCACCGGTTTTGCAATCAGTATTCAGATTGGAATTTCAGCTCATATAACAGCTTTGTTTCCAGCAATAACGATAGCGACAATATTATTTTAGACACTGAATTTGTTTTTCAGGCATTTGGGAGCATGGAGGCATTCGGGGTAGTACACGCCGAAAAACTTGAACAGTTTCATTTTTCGACTGCACTCGACATGTCTTATAAGCTATGATAAAAAGAACTGTTTATTTCGGGAATCCGGCGTACCTGTCGGTGAAAAACGAACAATTGGTAATAAACCTTCCCCAGTCGGGCAACGAAACCGCCGATACATCAACAAAAACAATTCCGATCGAAGACATTGGGGTAGTGGTGCTCGACAACCCGCAAATTACCCTTACCCACTTTGCCATCGAAAAACTTTTGGACAACAATTGCGCCCTGATTACCTGCAATTCGCAACATCTGCCTGCCGGACTGTTGCTACCGCTCGAAGGAAATTCGGTACAATCAGAACGGTTCAGCGATCAAATACATGCCAGTATTCCCCTTAAAAAACAGCTTTGGCAACAAACCGTAATTGCGAAAATCGAAAACCAGCAGCGAAACCTGAAGCAATTGCATGGAAATCAAGCCAAAGAACTTTTATTCTGGTCCGAAAAGGTAAACAGTGGCGACACCCAAAACATCGAAGCCCGGGCAGCCGCATACTATTGGAAAAATATTTTCCCTCAATTGAATGGATTCACCCGCGATCGTGAAGGTATTTTTCCGAATAACCTGCTCAACTATGGTTATGCTATTTTAAGAGCCATCATAGCCCGGTCGTTGGTTGCCAGCGGACTGTTACCAACCCTGGGAATTCACCATCACAATAGGTACAATGCCTATTGCCTTGCCGACGACATAATGGAACCATACCGCCCTGTTGTTGATAGGCTGGTGGTAGGAATCATGAGCGAAATCGAAAATTGTGCTTTTCTTACCAAAGAAGTAAAAGCAAAACTACTCACCATACCGGTTCTTGATGTGGTAATCAACGGAAAACGAAGTCCGCTGATGGTTGCAGCCGGAATAACTACCGCATCGCTATATCGCTGCTACTCGGGCGAGACCCGTAAAATTGCCTATCCCGAAGTTATTTAAGTATGCAACGCTTTAGCGAATACCGAATTATGTGGGTGCTTGTATTCTTCGACCTTCCGACCGAAACCAAAAAAGATCGGAAAATCTACACCGATTTTCGCAAGAAACTGTTGAACGATGGCTTTTGTATGTTTCAGTTTTCGATTTACGCACGCCATTGCGCCAGCAGCGAGAATGCAGAAGTACACGTACGGCGCGTAAAAAGCTATCTGCCCGAAAAGGGGCATATCGTGATTATGAAAATTACCGACAAACAATTTGGAGACATGGAAATATTTTATGGGCGGAAAGAAACCCCCAAAGCCGGAGGAGGAATCCAGCTCGAACTATTTTAAAAACAAAAATCCGCCCAATTCAAGCGGATTTCTGACATAAACACCTCATTTCACACATTTCTAAAACCTCATGTAAACTCCTCAATTACTGATGCTTATACGATTTGTGGTGTTTACACTATTTCAAAGATACGAATTTGAAAGCAAATCACAACTTAAGTCCATTTCGAGCTTTTGGATGGATGGGTGTTTACACTATTTCAAAGATACGAATTTGAAAGCAAATCACAACAGGGGAATGTCATCCGGCACAATAATATCTGGTGTTTACACTATTTCAAAGATACGAATTTGAAAGCAAATCACAACTCGAACTACCTCGTCATCAACGTAATTTGCGGTGTTTACACTATTTCAAAGATACGAATTTGAAAGCAAATCACAACCGCGCGGCCTCGGTAGTTCCGAGCATTACGGTGTTTACACTATTTCAAAGATACGAATTTGAAAGCAAATCACAACGGTAACTGCCGAACTGGCAACTGGCAGCACGGTGTTTACACTATTTCAAAGATACGAATTTGAAAGCAAATCACAACCGGGAATTGCACAGGCTATGGTTAGTCAATGGTGTTTACACTATTTCAAAG
>JAKQPY010000176.1:0-4076 GCA_029564465.1 Bacteroidota bacterium
CTGAAGTCTTTATTTGCTGGTGTTCACTACGATTTTACACTTTGGAAGCGGCCTTTACGTCTTGATGTAATGTATCTGCACGGGTTTGTTACCGATTATGTAAAGGAAATGCAGGCAGCAATTTGGTTGAGTTACCGTAAAAATCGTTTTCAACTGAAACTTGGAAACAATACCCGTGTGTATGGGTTAACCCGACTGGGAAAAACACAGACAGGGGAACATGGTAGTTCCACTGAACGGCTTACTGAACCCCGGAATCTGATGTATCAATTCAGTTTTTTCCTGAAGCCTGAGTTAAGCCGCTGGAATTTATCCATCAATCTGCTCAACTTCGACTATTTCCTGATTCAGCAGGAAACAAACCCCATGATTTCGCTTCGTTTTACTTACTGGACGCGTAACGATATCAGCCTGTTCTCTGATTTATGGTACCGAAGTGCCGGATTTGCTAATATACGGGTTAATTATTTTGGATTTTTTGTTAGATCCGGCCTGAAATGGAGTATTGATTTATGAAACGATTGTTTTACATATTGCTTTTACCACTCATCGTCGGGTGTCAGTTCGACCCAACCGGTTTTTTCTTTACTTCCGACAGGGTAAATCAGCGTTTCGACGAGTCGATGGCCTATAATGCTGCTCAACCTGCTCATGAAATCGAGACCACTGATAACGAATATCAGATTTTGTTTGCATCCGATGGTCATGTGGGTGATACCGGTAATTTGAGTAAACTGATAGTTACTGCCAATCAACTGAATACCGAAGCCCTTTTTTTTACCGGTGATATTGTGCAGGGAAAAGAAAACGATTACCGTACTTTATACGATGTAATGGATAGAAGTTTTGGCAGCCCATATTTTATGTCGGTAGGGAACCACGAACTATATTACAACGGGTGGCCCTATTATGCTCATTATTATGGGTCTTCGGTTTACACCGTGGCGATTAAGACGCCGGATTACAGCGATCTGGTAATTGTTCTTGATTCGGGTAGCGGCACATTGGGGAGCAATCAGCTGGCATGGCTTAGGGATATTCTTGAGAATCAACGCAGCAATTACCGCTACTGCATTGTAGTGCATCATGTGAACATTTTCAGGACCCGGTTTAGCACCGTTGCCAGCCCGGTGGTAGAGGAGGTTCACGAGCTGGTTGATTTATTTACGGTAAACCATGTCGATATGGTGGTGATGGGCCACGACCACCGGCGAATCATTGATGAGTTTGGCGGAACCAGCTATATCTGCATCGAAGCATTTGCCGATTTCATGGAATCGCCTGCCTGCATGCTGGTAACGGCAGGTTCTGACGAACTGCAATACGAATTTATCGGACTTTAGTTAAAGTTACCCACCTGACTGTGGTGCTCATCGAAGTAACAGCTCAGAATACTCTCCATTTCTTCTTCACCATGGGCAATTCGATGAATTTTTGCCCATAGTTCATCGCTGACGAGTGGTTTTAATGCCTGATTTACATTCAGAATATCGCGAAAGCAAGCCAGCAGCTTTTTGTCCCAGATTTTATGATATTTCACCACATCATCGGCATGAACCACCTTGCGTCGTGTTCCTTCGGGTTTTGCCCTGAAAGGCATGGGCAGGTTTAAATACCCGTAATCGTCGGTAAGTTCCTCACCGGCTTCAATGTCGCGAATCGCAATTTCGAAATCGTAGGCCGTGGTCAGGCAGTTCGAATTGAAACTGTGATTGGTGTAGCGGGCATTGTCCCAACAGAGAACAAAATTACCCTTGTTGTTGCGGAATGTGTACTTTCCCAGCACTTCTTTGTACACAGCATCCAGATTCAAAATTGTTTCGGGAGTGAATTCCCTGTCGAGTTTGTCTTGTACCCAGGTTATGGTTCCTTTGGGTAAGAACTTTTTCGCAACAATACCATAACCCACCTCGTTGCTAATCCACCGTAATTCCGTATCAGGGTGTATCATAGCGCTTTATGCTAAATAAAACAATCGATTAGTTTTTTACAAATGTATAGCACTATTTCGCTCTGTTGTAACGCCGTAATGTTAAAATTTTATGAACAGGCAGTGATTGTTCGCATCGCAAATATTTTTACTGCATTCCAAAAATATACCGGTTAATAAATCGGATTTTCGTCAGATAATAAATAAACAATCCAAAAATCAGACTTGCCACAATACAAATGGTGTAATATAACCAGGTGCTCATGGTAGTGGCATACACCGAGAGGTAATACAAGGGAACCATGTGCCACAGGTAAACTCCCATCGAATTCGAGCCAATCCATTCGAGTGGTTTACTTCGGGGAAGCATGCTTTTTTGGATAACTCCTGCCATCAGCAACAGCAAACTCAGATTAAAAGCGTACAGCAGCCAGTTGATATAGCTGAACCGCAACCAGTAACTGGCCAGTACAGCCGCAAACAGGACTAATGTAATGGGCAGACCTATTGCCGGCTTCAGGCTTATATTCTTACTCCGCAACAACATTCCTGCAACAAAATAAATGTAGAGGTGTGGCCGGTAGATGGTAAACAGCAATCCCGAGTACAATGCCGATTGGGGTTGGGTGGTATCCCAAATTGGATTCTTTTTCAGATAATAAATGATAAAAACAAAAACGGCAGCAATAATCAGCAAAACGGGTAGGGGAGTCTTTAGTCGTGCGGCAATCCAGGTAAACAAAACCCATGTAAAATATGCGGCAATAAACCAAAGGTGGTTGTAAGGCAGACGGAATGCCAGGAAAACAATCCCGATGTCCCCCGTTTTAATAATTGTATTGAAGCTGATAATGAACTTGTACACAATTACAGCAATGGCCCAGGGCAACAGTATGCGGAAAAGAAACTTTTTTATAAAGCCCATTACCGACAGGCTGCCCATTTTTTCGTAATTGAAAAGGTATCCGCTGATGCCGATAAACAGCGGAATGTGAAAACAGTAAATAATGTACCTCGACAGCGATTGTTCGGTGCTGCCAAGCAAAATATGACCTATGATTACCAAAACAATAAGAATTCCTTTCAGCAGGTCGATGTTGGGATATCGCATAGTAAATTAGTTTTTTCCAAGTGGTTTTCTGTTTTCGATGGCTACAATCACTTTGACAATACGGTTTACCCTCGTTTCAGGTTTCTTCGCATCTTCAATGTATCCAATCCATTCTTTCCGACGGGAATACGATAATGATTCAAATTTTTCGAAAATACCCGGAACCGAACGCATGGCATCAGCAATATCGGATGCCACTTCAACGGTTCTTGGCTCAGTATCTTTTTTAAGTATTACATGCACCATGTCGCCCGGACTTTTCTGAATGGCAGCCCTGACAGTTTTATTCAAACCCAGAACATGACATGGTTTACCCATTCGTGCCAGCGATCCCCTGTACCTGAATCCATCGAACAGCACATCAACTTTTATCTGAGCCCGGGTGCCAAATTCTTGTTCAACATCGAAAGGTAATTCAATATAGGCAATATCCTGCAGCCCTTCTGTAAGAATCAGCGCGTCGAACTCGTAGATTTTTTGTTCCATTACCGTTTAAAATTACTGATAAAGATATTGCAATCAATGCAGATACACAATATAGTTGCTATTAATTATTTACTGCAGAGACTGTGATGAATATAAAATGATTCGGTAAATGGGCTGATGTGATATCACATGATGATCATATACCCTTGCCCTGCAATGCCGTGGTAGAAATAGCCGTTTATTAACCGTTAAGTAACGGATAATATTTTGGAAAAAAACCTGATTTTCACAACTGATAAACCCTTGTCCTGCAATGCCGTGGTAAAAATAGCCGTTTATTAACCGTTAAGTAACGGATAATATTTTGGAAAAAAACCTGATTTTCACAACTGATAAACCCTTGCCCTGCAATGCCGTGGTAGAAATAGTCGTTTATTAACCGTTAAGTAACGGATAATATTTTGGAAAAAACCTGATTTTCACAACTGATAAACCCTTGCCCTGCAATGCTTCGGTAGAAATAGCCGTTTATTAACCGTTAAGTAACGGATAATATTTTGGAAAAAAACCTGATTTTCACAACTGATAAACCCTTGTCCTGCAATGCCA
>JAKQPY010000246.1:0-14232 GCA_029564465.1 Bacteroidota bacterium
ATGAGATGGGAGGGGAGAGGTCTTCTCATAAATCATGGTTTTAGTAATAATACAAAATTAATGAATTTCCTTTAACAAAATCAATGCCTGATTTAATTTTTATTGACAGTTTCCTTTATGATGTGTTGTATGCATTTGTAATTTTTGCTGTACAGATTAATCCTGGTTAAGCTTTGCTTAGTTTGCAGTATATAATCGATGATTTTTTTTAATTTTGACAAAATTATTTTCAGGATGGCACAACAGAAACCAGCACGTAAACCGGCGGCAAAACCAGTCGCTCCAAAGCTGCAACCGGTTGCACAAGTAACCAGAAAGCCTGTGTTTTGGGCTGAGACGGTCATTATCATTTTAGGAGTCTCGCTGTATGCCAATACCTTGTATCACGATTATGCACTCGACGACGCCATTGTGGTGGTACAGAATCAGTTTACCAATAAAGGAGTTGACGGTCTGAAAGATATTTTCAGTTACGATACTTTTACGGGTTTTTGGATGACCAGTTATCCGGGTAAAACTGCCGATCAGATTCAGGAAGAGAAAAAACTGGTTGCCGGCGGGCGTTATCGTCCCTTGTCGTTAGTCACTTTCGCACTCGAAAATCAGGTGTTTGGCAAAAAAGAGCATAATCAAAACGGAGAAACATATTACGCAGGAAACCCGCACATAAGCCATTTTATCAATATTATCCTGTATGTGCTTACCTGCCTGTTGCTGTATCAGATTCTGAAAAAGCTGATACCTCCGCGCAATCCCGATAACTGGTATTTCAGTACGGCGTTCATTGCGACTATGTTGTTTCTGGCGCATCCCATACACACCGAGGCCGTTGCCAATATTAAAGGCCGCGACGAAATAATGACCTTGCTGGGTTCGCTGGGTGCACTTTGGTTTACCCTGCGGTATCTCGACACTTCAAAGATTGTAAATCTGCTGCTTTCGTCGTTGTGTTTGTTTTTAGGCCTGCTCTCGAAAGAAAATGCTATTACATTCCTGGCACTGATTCCGCTGAGTGTGCATTATTTCACTAAGCACAAACCCTTGCGCAACCTGATTTCGCTGATTCCTCTTGCTGTTGCCGCCGGTGTTTTTCTGATTATCCGGTATCAGATATTGGGTGGTGGTTCGGGCGAAAAAGAAATCGCTCAGGAACTCATGAATAATCCGTTTGTGGAAGCCGACACGAGCGAAAAATTTGCAACGATATTTTATACACTCTGGAAGTATATTCAACTCCTGATTTTCCCGCACCCATTAACCTACGACTACTATCCAAAGCAAATCCCGATTATCGGTTGGGGCGATTACAGGGCATTCCTGCCGTTTTTACTGTATCTGGCACTGGGAATTTATGCAGTTTGGGGTATGATTCGCCGTAAGGATGTGTATTCATTCAGTATCTGGTTTTATCTGATACCTCTTTCGGTTGTATCTAATTTATTTTTTCCGGTTGGGACATTTATGAATGAGCGTTTTGTATTTATTTCATCCATAGGCTTTTGTATTTTACTGGGCTGGCTGGTTGTTGAGAAACTGCCATGGCTGGCACGAAAGTTTAAAGTCTGGCCCGGATATATGATTTTACCGGTTTTTATTGTGGTGATGCTGCTCTATTCGGCCAAAACATTTACCCGGAATAAGGCCTGGGAAAACGACTATGTATTGTTTACCACCGATGTACAAACCTCGGTGAATTCGGCAAAAAGCACTTGTAGTGCCGGTGGTAAGCTTATTGAAGAAGCCCAGAAACCGGCGATTAAAGCCGACACTGCCCTTCATAATGAATATTGCCATAAAGCAATTGCACATCTGGAGCGTTCCCTGACAATTTACCCTGAATATGTTGATGCCATGAATCTGCTTGGCAATGCCTGGTACGAACTTGAGATGAATTCGGTGAAAGCACTCGAAGCATACACCAGGGTATTGAAGTTGCGACCCTATCATGGTGTGGCCATCGGTAATGCCCGTGTCATTATAAACAACGCATTTCCGTTGCTCAATAGTGGTAAATCGATGAATAGTCCCGAAGAAATACTGGCAGCACTCGAAGCGCTCGACAAAGTAAAACCGGGGATTCCCGAACTGTATCATTTGATGGGAACCATTTATGGACGCTACCTCAATCGGCTCGATCTCTCGATTGAGTTTCTGAACAAATCGGCTGCGCTAAATAATCAAAACCCGAGTCTTTTTATGGATATGGGAGTTGCGTATGGTATGAGTGGCGATTTGCAGACAGCACTGAAAAATTTTCTGAAAGCCGTTGAATTATCCCCCGGAGACCCGATGGCCTGGATGAATGCAGGTATTACCTATCAGCATCTGGGCGATAAAGCCAGGGCTGCCGAATACATAAACAAAGCAAACGCACTTAAAGCAAATTCAAAGTAATGATAAACAATAAAAAACTCATCATTGTATTGCCTGCTTATAATGCAAGCCAGACGCTGGAGAAAACCTGGTCCGAAATACCTTTCGATATTGTTGATGAGGTTATTCTTGTGGATGATTCCAGCCGCGATAACACGGTAGAAGTTGCCAAAAGCCTGGGGATACATCACATTATTGTACATGAGCAGAACAAAGGTTACGGAGGAAATCAGAAAACCTGTTACAACAAGGCGTTGGAGCTTGAAGGCGACATTGTGGTGATGCTGCATCCCGATTATCAGTATACACCCAAACTGATTCATTCTATGGCTTACCTGATTGCCAACGAGGTATATCAGGTTGTTCTGGGTTCGCGGATTCTTGGCAGGGGTGCCCTGCGTGGCGGAATGCCGTTTTACAAGTATATTGCCAACCGTTTGCTCACTTTTACGCAGAATGTACTAATGAATCAGAAACTGTCGGAGTACCACACCGGATATCGTGCCTTTTCGGCTGATGTGTTGCGTAAAATTAATTATAATGTGAATTCCGATGATTTTGTATTCGATAATCAAATGCTGGCGCAGATTTGTTTTGCCGGTTACGAAATAGCCGAAATAACCTGCCCGACATTGTATTTCGAAGAAGCCAGTTCGATAAACTTCCGTCGGAGTGTAACCTATGGCATGGGCGTTCTCAGAACCTCCTTCGGGTATTTCTTTCGTAAATTAGGAATAAAAACGGCAGACTATTTAAAACCCCGATAGCGTTTCGCTCAGGTTCGAATAGGAATTTACTGCCTCAATCGCGTTTTGCAGTCTGGCATCGCCATGTCCTACAATTAAAGAATAAGCGAAGCCATAGTGCTCTATCTCGTTACGGTACATTTCGAAAAGTTCCAGTCTGTTATCCGGATTTTCGCGTAAGGGGTCAAATTCCCACTCAAGGTCGGGGTAGCAAAGCAGGTGCAAAAAGCGCGGTGTGTTGGCGATGGCACTGTCGACCCAGGCCGGTACACGCCCGTATTTCAGTTTTAACCAGATTTTGGTGATGATCAGGTCGGTGTCAAGAAAGAGGTGTTGGCCAGTTGTTGCAGCAAGCTGAGATTCTTGTTCTATTTGCAGACGGGCAATTTGCAACACATCGTGATAGGAATATTCGGCTCCGTGTTTTTCGAGATAAACACGGGCAATCTCAGGCATAAACTGGCATTGATAATGCCCGGCAAGCTTTACGCTGAGCCATGTTTTTCCGGTTGATTCCGGCCCGGTCAGAACAACGCGCTTCATCAGAGTTCTTTTTTCCATTTCATATATCCCACCACGGCAAGCACGAGAAATGAGCCATACAAAATGGCTGTCGGGTATAATTCCTTATGCAGGTACAGTCCGGTTGATACCACGTCGCTGACAATCCAAAACAACCAATTCTCAATATATTTTTTCGCTAGTAGCCAGGTGGCCACGCAGCTTACGGCTGTGGTGAATGAATCGCCCAGCGGTATATCGGAGTCGGTAAGCCACCGCAGTACAAAATAGAAAATCACAAAAAGGGCCAGGGTAATAATCAACAGGATCAGAAAACTGCGTTTATTCAAACGGGCAATGTCGGTGGCACCACCTGTGCTGTTACCGGTGTTTTTATGCCGCAACCAGTAGTACCAGCCATAGATACTTACGGCCAGATAGTAAAACTGGAAGCTCATGTAGGCATAGAATTTCGCATCGAAGTACACCCAGATATACAGCAGAACCATAAGAATCACTACAGGCCAGTAGGATGCTTTTCTTCTTATTTGCAGAATGATAGAACCCAGACCCAGCAGGGCACCGGTGAGCTCAATCCCGTTCGATGCCACCCATGACACAATATCCTGCATTATGGCTATTTTTTCTGATTTTTAAGCAGCTGATCGTAGCGCTTATCGTCGAGCAAAACGGCACGTGCTTCGTTGTAGTTCGGGTTTATCTCATTAAAGATGCGGTAGAATTCGTTTGTTTTCCACAATTCGCCGGCTATTAATGCTTTTATATGGATTTGCATCCTGTACTTTTGAATTTCGGTAGGGTTTGCAAAACTATCAACAACAATCTGATTTTGGCGTGCATATTCGTTGAGTTCTTTCAATACATTATCATCAACGGTAAAAGACGATTCGAATTTGGTTACATCTGGATAGTTCTTTTTCAGGAAATCGCGGTGCGAGTCAACATATTTGTTTACAAAGCGGAACAACAAACCTTTTCGTAACAGTGCATAATGGTATTCGCCATACATTACGGTATCGAGGGGTACAAACACATCAGGCATAATACCGCCACCTCCGTAAACGATGCGCTTATTAATCAGGGTTTCGTGTTTCAGCGAATCGGGGAAACTGATGCTGTCGGCATTCGAAAACTCGCCGTGTTTATAGCGGTTAACAATATCGGAGCTGTATTCGTCATAATCGTCGCTGTAGGGTTTTTGAATAAGGCGGCCCGAAGGCGTGTAATAGCGTGATACAGTGAGTCTGATCATGGAACCATCGGGCAACGAAAACGGCCGTTGCACCAGCCCTTTTCCAAACGTACGGCGCCCGACAATAACCCCGCGGTCCCAATCCTGAATCGCTCCTGAGGTAATTTCGCTTGCCGATGCCGAACCTTCGTCAACAATAACCACCAGTTTACATTTGTCGAAGCGGCCTTTGGTGGTGGCGCGGTATTCCTGACGCGGGCTGTGGGCACCTTCGGTGTAAACCACCATCTGCTTGTCGCTCATAAACTCATCCACCAGCTGAATCGACTGATCGAGGTAGCCACCGGTATTATCGCTCAGGTCGAGAATAATTTTATTTACCTTGGCTTTCTGAAAGCTGTCGAACACTTCGTTCAACTCCTCCATGGTGGTCTTCGAGAATTTATTCAGTTTAATGTAACCGATGCCTTCTTTCGAAATGTAACCGGCATCTACGCTGAACAGCGGAATTTTATCGCGGGTTATCGAGAAGTCGAGTTTCTGAGCCACTCCCGGACGCAGCACTTCCACGCTGACAATGGTTCCTTTGTCGCCTCGCAGCATTTTTACCACTTCTTCGTTTTTTAAACCCACCCCGGCAATAATTTTCCCATCGACAGCCACAATGCGGTCGCCGGCTTCAATCCCGACTTTCTCTGAAGGCCCTCCCGAAATTATTCCTGAAACAATCAAAGTGTCATCGGTAATACGGAACTGAATTCCAATGCCTTCGAAGCTTCCTTCGAGGGGTTCATTCATTTTGGCCACCTCGTCGGCGCTGATATACACCGAATGGGGGTCGAGGTCTTTCAGCATCTCTATAATTGCTGATTCTACCAGTTGGGCTTCGCTAACGCTGTCGACATATAATGTGTTGATGAGGGTGATTACCCTGCCGAATTTGTGCATTTGTTCGTTAAGTACCTGTGCCTGAACCGATACAAAAACGAAGATTACAAAAACAACTACTGCGCTGAGTCTTTTCATGAGATTATTTTTATTAGCAAATTTACAAAAACCATTCAACAGTTTATGGGTTTAACAAATTATTAGCAATTATCGCTCCCAACTCAGTAATTCTTCAATTTTTTGTACCTTTATCTGGTGGTAATAACATGGCTTATGTATTTTGCTTTTAAACGAATGCGAACAGGCTGTTTCAGCGTAATCCTGATTTGTTTCGGGATGCTTATTCCCTTGCATTTGTTGTCACAAACTCAGGAATCTGCTATGAAGAAAAATCAAAAACCGGTGGTTGCCGGTCGTTTTTACGACGCCAACCCCACTGCACTGAAGTCTCAGCTAGCGCAGTTTTATGCCAAGGCAGCGCCGGCAAAACAACAGCATGTGATTGCTGTTATTGCACCGCATGCAGGATATGTTTTCAGTGGACAGATTGCCGCTGATGCCTATAATCAGATAGATCCCGAAATGCAATACAAACGTGTTTTTGTAATTGCGTCCAGCCACCAGATGCAGTGTGACGGGGCTTCGGTTTATACAGTCGGAAATTACGAAACGCCGCTGGGCGAAATAGTTGTCGATACAGCGCTGTGTCAAAAACTCATTAACGAAAATTCCGTGTTTCGTTTTGTGCCCGAAGCACATTCCCGGGAACACAGCCTCGAAGTTCAATTGCCGTTTTTACAGGTTCATCTCAAACACAATTTTTTGCTGGTACCGGTAATAATTGCCACCCAACGGGTTGAGGATGTTAAAAAAATAGCAGCAGCCCTGCAGCCGTATTTTACCGACGAAAACCTTTTTGTAATTTCCAGCGATTTCTCGCATTATCCGGCCTATGCCGATGCCAAAAAAGTAGATTCCGAAACCGCTGACGCCATTTGCAGCGGAAATCCCGAAAGCCTTGTCTCGGTTATTCAGGAACACGAAAAATCAGGAATTAAAAACCTTTCGACCGATATTTGCGGCTGGACATCAGCATTAACCCTGATGTATCTTACTCAAAATAAAGGCTTTACTTACCATAAAATCAGCTATGCCAATTCGGGCGATTCCCCTTATGGCGATACGGCAAGGGTTGTGGGTTATCATGCCATTGCGGTAAGCAGGAATAAAAGCGGTTTTTCGCTGAGTGATGATGAAAAAACAGCCCTGCTGATCATTGCAAGGCAAACCCTGGTTGCACGCCTCGAACGCAACGAAACATTTGTACCCGATAGTTCTGCATTGGGTTCGAATCTGTTTGCACAATGCGGTATGTTCGTCAGTTTGCACAAAAATGGTGATCTGAGGGGTTGCATCGGACGTTTCGGATCGGATATCCCGCTATATAAACTGGCCGGCGAAATGGCACTGGCGGCTGCATTTCAAGATTCGCGCTTTAATCAGCTCACACGCGAAGAACTTAGCGCTATCGATATCGAAATATCGGTGTTAACGCCCATGGTGCCGATTAAGGACACGTCAGAGATAATTTTGGGAAAACATGGCATATATATCAGGTCGGGAAGGCGTTCCGGCACATTTTTGCCTCAGGTAGCCACACAAACCTATTGGACAAAAGAAGAGTTTTTGGGGCATTGCTCCCGCGATAAAGCCGGTTTGGGCTGGGATGGATGGAAAAATGCAGAACTTTTTATTT
This sequence comes from Bacteroidota bacterium, assembly GCA_029564465.1. Lineage (GTDB taxonomy): Bacteria > Bacteroidota > Bacteroidia > Bacteroidales > ML635J-15 > JAGOEF01. The sequence continues at coordinate 7,478 of JAKQPY010000246.1, forward strand.
ACGAAGCCATCGTGTTTGATGAATCGTTGTTGCAACCGCAAGCACCCGGACCGCTCAGGCATGACTTATACGAAAGCCTTCCCGATGGCAGAATACGATGCCTGCTTTGCCCGCATCAGTGTACTCTGAACGACGGGCAGACCGGAGCATGCCGCGCACGCAAAGCGGTTGGCGGCAACATGGTGTCGTTAAGCTACGGCAAACTTGCGGCAGTGCATATCGATCCGGTTGAGAAAAAGCCCTTGTACCACTTTCAACCGGGGTCACAAACATTTTCGATTGGAACTGCCGGATGTAATTTGCATTGCAAAAACTGCCAGAACCACCATATCTCGCAGGTGTCGCCCGACTCGGCTGAATTTGTTGAAGCGAGTCCTGCCCAGCTTGTCGATAAGGCGGTGAAATCGGGATGCACTTCGATTAGTTACACCTACAATGAACCTACGGTTTTCTTTGAGTTTATGCTCGAAACAGCCAAGCTGGCCCATGAGCACGGGCTCAGGAACATCATGGTGTCGAACGGTTATATTTCGCCCGAAGCACTACAGATGCTCATTCCCTATCTCGATGCTGCCAATATCGACCTGAAATCGTTTAACGATTCCACCTACCGCAGGTTGTGTTCAGCGAGTCTGGAGCCGGTACTCGAAACATTACAAACGCTGCGGAAAGCCGGGGTTTGGCTCGAAATCACACACCTCATAATTCCGGGTTATACCGATAATGAAGCCGAAATCCAAAGCATGTGCCGCTGGCTGTTCGAAAATGGCTTTGCCGAAACGCCCCTGCATTTCAGCAGGTTTTTTCCGGCCTATCAGTTGACACAGGTGGAAGCAACGTCGGTTGAAGTGGTGCTGCATGCGGTAGAAATTGCCAAAGAGGCCGGAATTCAATATGTGTATGCCGGTAATTTGCATCAGGTTTCGCAAACTACACAATGCCATCAGTGCGGGGAACTGATTATTGAACGGAAATCATATCAGATAACCCCGAAAGACAATTTCAACGGGATTTGCCCTGCATGCGGGGCTGCTATTCCCGGCGTCTGGTAAGGCTGCTTAAAACCTGATATAAATAATCAGGTCGATAAAATCAGGAGAGAAAACCCAGAAACTGTTCAGGTTGGTGTCGTATATATTGTCGACATCGTTATAGCGTGTCGATTTCAACCATTTGTAGTAGGCAAATTCCGGTGTGTATTGCAGTGCAACCACGCAGTTCTCGGTTACCATGAAATCAACTCCCAACGATAAATCGAAACCCATCTTCAGGAAACTGCTCGAACGCATTTGTGCCTGCGTGGCAGTTTGCGAGAAATCGTAGGGTATATTCACGTACTCAACCGGAAAACCTGTATAGGGTTTGTAATAGTAATGATAGCTGTTTACAATATTATGCAGCCCGATAATACCACCGGCTCCCAGATAGAACCGAATGTCTTTACGGTCAATTGCATATTCAACCCCGGCACGTAAATCATAGGTATTTACCTGATTGTAATAACTCCTGATTTTCATACTTTCGAAAATAGTATCACCGTCTGCAGTGGCCGGTGGCGTTGTGTCGGCAACGACACCCACAAGATCGAAAGCATTGTTGTTGCGGTAATAATTCAGGTAATTCAGGCTGATCCTGAAATTCACCTGTCGTGCCAGTGCTTTGTATTGCAAGGCTATTTTTGAATTATTAATAATTCCGCCGCCTAAAATCCCAAAGGCAGGAAATACATTAATCCCCAGCATGTGACGGGTTTTATACACCGTATCCCCGGCAGGATTATCCACCACCTGATTGTTTCCTTCCTGGGCAAATGCAGCCGTTATTATCAGTGTCAGCGCAAATAATAAGCTCAGTTTTTTCATATAGCTCAAATTATTATGTTTCTTTTTTTGTCAAAATTGTTTCAAATATAACACAGAGATACCTGAAATGTTTCGGTTTATCCATATTTTGTTATAAGCCCCGTGTTAATAACGATAAGGTGAACAAAAATATTTTACAAAAAAAAAGGAGCCTGGCGGCTCCGGTTTGTTACTTGTAAATACTAGCGGGTTAAGCTATATGGTGAAGTTGAGTCCTATACTGAATGCGTTGAGTTTTGGTGCTTTGTTTGGCGAGAACAGGTTATTGAGGTCGTAACTTGCAAAAATGTTAAGGTCTTTCACACCGAAAATTGCTTTAACACCATAACGGAAGTTTTCGAGATAGTAGTTGTCGTGATAGCGGAGTTTGGTTTTACGTCCCAGATCTTCGTCAACATATTTTGCATAGCTGTCGATGCGATATCCGGCATAGGCACCGGCTCCAAAACGGAACATTTTGCGGTTGAAGTCGTCATCGTCTTTTCCAAAATGTACCATGGGAATGATTTGTGCGCCAACATAAGCTACCGTGAGTTTGCTTCGCAGCGGAAACTGTATTCCGGCATCGCGACCGAATTCAAGTCCGTCATCGGTTTTCTCGATGCGGGTCGATTTGTCCTGAAATTTAAAGTTATACCAGGTTACATCGGCGTTTAAATTGAGCGACAGGTAATCGCCGGCATGAATTCGCAGGCCTGGTCCTATCGAAAAGCTCCACGAACCCCAGGGTTTTACCGTGTATTGTGCATTATAGGAATCGGGAAAGCGACCGTTGTTCAGGTAGTTGTTCATTCCCCAGTCGATATTCAGGAATGGTTCGAACACATCGTCGTCGCAATCGGGTTTGTTTCCGCAACATCCTTTCGGATACATTTCGGCTCCGTCTTCATCGTCGTTCATTATGGTAATTACCCTCACTTCTTTTTCCTGACGCACAATGACGCTGTCGTCGTCGGTAATTTCAACCGAAATGGTTTTTACGATGCTGTCGCCTTGTTCTTCGCTCATTCCTTTCTGGATATCTTCGATGATACCCGATACTTCGGGCGAAATGATTGTTACTTTGTCTTCACCATCCACCTGAACGATAATGGTGTCGTTTTTTTGAATGATTACTGTGTTCTGTGCTTTAAGTGCAAAGCCTGTGGCAAGTAACACGATAATGGCTGCTGATTTTAAAATGGTATTCATTGTTTTAGTTTTTTAAGTTTCTGATTTCTGCTAATAAATCTTGTGATAGAATATCTTCTTTTGTTTTGCGCAATAGTTTAATTGGTGATTCGAGGTTCATGTTTTCTGCCAGCGATGACAGGCTTCCTGAACCAAAGAAGTCGCCATCGGAATTCCTGAGCGAAAAGCCCGAAAAACGACTTCCTTTATATTCAGCTACTTCGTGGAGCGTCAGTTCCTGATAGCTCATTGCAGGTTCTGCGATTGCTGTCGTGGTTATCTGAGGCTGTATATGGTGGGCAGGAATATTCGCGAGATATTCCCTGTTTTGCAAATTTGTATTTGTCGATGCCGGTGCGGTTTCCTGCGTTCCGAATGACTGAACCGCGTGATTAATTGTGTGATTAACCAGTGTGACAACGCGGACGTTTGCCGGTGAATTGGCCGAAGCCAGCATTTGCTGCGAAGCGTTAAAACTGTTTTCCTGCAAATCGAAAATACCGGATAAGGAAAACGATACGACAAGAATTACTACAGCAGCGGCTGCCGAAAGTAGCAGAGGCATCGGAATCCGATTTTTTTTAAGCTGATTCTTAAAAGGATATTCCGATCCATCGTCGCGAAGTTTGCATTGCGCGTAGATGCCAAACAATTCGGCAGCTTCCTGATTGTCGGTTAACAAGGCCTGCGCTTCGTTTTTTTCCGGTTCGCTCAGCAGGCCTTCGGTAAGTGCAATGAGGGTTTCGTCGTGCGAGCTGCCTTTTTTCAGTGAATTCTTGGCGCGATAGCCGCTGTTGGCCGGTGGTGTAAGGGTAGCCGGTTTCAGATCGTCGATTTCGGCGCATAATTCGGGATGCTGCTTCAGGTATTCGAGCAGGATATCTTCATCATGGTCCGATAAGTTCCCTTCGATATAATCGAGAAGCCAGGCTTCGTAATTGCTATGGTTTATCGGCTCTCTCATAACACATTCTCCTTTTTTCCGATAATTTCCTTGAGGAATTTTCTCGCCCTGAAAATATATACCTTCACCTGGGTTTCGCTCAGGTTGGTGATTTCGGCAATTTCCTGATACGAGTATCCTTCGTAATCGCGCAGCAATACCACCGTGCGTTGGGTTTCGTTCAAACGCATAACCGCTTTGTGCAGAATTTCGTTTACGCCGGTAAATTCGGGCGAATACTTGTTCAAATCGTCGTTGATGGATTCGACCCGCACAATCCGTTTTTCTTTTCTTATAATGTCTATCATCCGATTGTAAGCGGTGGTGAATAAAAACGATTTGGCTTTTTCGAATTCTACATTGTTGCGGTGTATCCAAAGTTTTTCGAAACTATCCTGAACCACATCTTCGGCCGTGTGGGCATCTCCTGTGTTCGATTTTATGAACCGGTATATTTTATCGGCGAAACTATCCACGGCTTTATTGTATTCTTTTGTGTTCATATTCACGCTTGAAACGGAAATGCTTTTACAAATGTTACAGATTTTTTTAAAGTTTTTGATATTTATTCGAAAAATTATTGAAAATCAATTGCTTGTGTTAATATCCGGTTAGCAATTTTTTATGAGTAAAATTTGTTTTCGTCCTTAGAATTGTGTATTTTTCGCTGTAATCAAAAAAACCTAATGCCATGAAAGAATATCAGGACTATTTTTTTATTTCGAAAATCATCATCAACGATGTGTTGAACACCGGGAGAACCATCAAAGGGCTGGCCTATGCCACCAAAAAGTATTTGTTTGTAGTGCCCGAAAAGGTGGAAGACATGGGTGGCGTAATTGCGCGAATGAATTTTGATGTTGATAAACTGAAATCGTTGGTGCTGCAAATCGACGACATACAGCCGGGAATGTTCGAACTGAACATGATGGAAGTGGTGCCCGCTGAGTATGTTTATCCGTTTGCCAACTTCGAAAAGTTTGATGTGAATGTCGGGTTTTTCATTTTTGGGGGAGTGCGGATTAAAATTAAGGGCAAAAAACTGCAATCGGCAACCGTAGGCAATGCCAAAATCAGGCAGCAACTCAAAGATTTTGTGTCGGATATACAGATGGGATAAACGCTTGCGCATAGGAGATTTCTGATTGCGCATGCGGGTTTTGTGGTTGCGCACGCGAGTTTTATGGTTGCGCACGCGAGTTTTATGGTTGCACACGCGGGTTTTGTGGTTGCGCATGGGAGTTTTGTCGTTGCGCACGCTAGTTTTATGGTTGCGCATGGGAGTTTTGTGGTTGCGCATGGGAGTTTTGTGGTTGCAGAGGGGAGTGTTCAAAAAACTGTGTTATTTGAATTTTTGCACAGCAATGTCCTGAAGCCCTAAGCGAAAGGTGTTTATGCTTGTGGGTAGATATTTAGGGATGGGCATTGCAAATGCTGAGATAAATGTTCCCGCGTTGCAAACGCGGGAGAGGTGGGAGGTGGGGGATTAGAGCAAATTTGGACGTTTGGGAACTATTAAGTAAATTGGTAGCATGTTTGAAAGGTTAGTATTTCGAAAACTGCTACTATGCCAAGTTGCGAGAGTTATAAGGCATTTTAATAAAACAAGCAATATGAAAAGTAAAATTAAACGCTTCACTATTTTTACAACGACACTGATTTTGTTATATGGACTTTCGGGTTGTAAAAAGGAAGACTTTGAGAACGAACAGACTTTGAAAAATCTATACCAGACCTACCAGAACGGAGAAATTAGTGAATGTAAACACAACGGGCAGGCTGTTTACAGTGCAAGTCTGAATGTATATGATGCAGGAAGTGAAGTTTACGACAAAGACGGAAATCAAATTGGAACTTGTAATTTCGCTTGGGGACAACCAGACCCAATTTGTGGGCAATTGACAGACTGCGAAGTTATTTACAGAGTTAAGGACAATATATGGGGACAACCAGCGGTGGACAAATACGGACTTGGTAAATAGTAAACGAAGTGTTTTTCGACTTGGTTCAATGACCGGGAGTTCGACTTCATCTCGGCTCCATCTCACCGGGCACCTCGGCTCCGCTCGGTGACCGGCTCGATGACAGGGAGTGTTCAAAAAACTGTGTACTTTGAATTTTTGCACAGCAATGTCCTGAAGCCCTAAGCGAAAGGTGTTTATGCTTGTGGGTAGATATTTAGGGATGGGCATTGCAAATGCTGAGATAAATGGAGGCTGTCTCAAAAGGACAGCCTCTTTTTTAATTTATTATTAATCAACGAATTATAGTTGATAAATTTTTATAACATTCTGAAAATCAGATGCATAAAATTTGTACATTTGATTATGAAAAACACGAGAAAGACATTTAAGCCTTATAATCAAAATCAATTAATGGTGTTTCCACCTTCATTTGATGATTTGATATCGGCAGACCATCCCGTTCGGGTAGTTAACCAGATAATTGATCAGATTAATTTGGATTCATTATTGGAAAACTTTAAAGGTGGAGGCTGCAGTAGTTACCACCCACGCATGCTGTTAAAGCTTTTGGTGTATGGATACTTGTGTAACATCTACTCCTCGCGCAAATTAGAGGCAGCTGCTAAAGAGAATATTCACTTTATGTGGCTAACGGGTATGTCGAGTCCCGATCACAATACTATCAACCGTTTTCGTAAAGACAGGCTAAAGAATGTAATAAAGAAAATCTTCACACAAGTAGTTTTACTTATGTCGGAGAGTGGTCATCTTGACTTGCAAAAAGTTTATACCGATGGTACGAAAATAGAAAGTTCA
>JAKQPY010000196.1:0-7918 GCA_029564465.1 Bacteroidota bacterium
CAAGCAATAAACATTACAACTCAGGGCACGTATACAGTTACTGTTACTTCGGCAGGTTGCACCGGAACCGCTTCAACCAATATTGTATTCCACAATCTCGTGTTCCATGTTGATTACATTCCCGAAATTTGTGCCGGAACAGCCACCTCGGCTGTGGTGGTGGTTACCGAGGGCATTCCGCCCTACACATACCTTTGGGGGCCAGGTGGTTCAAATGGCAGCAACATCAACATCAATACCACCGGAAATTACTCGGTTACCGTTACCGACAACACGGGTTGTACGGCCACCGAAAGTTTTGATGTGACAGTGCACCCCGGTATAATTCTCAATACCGATGTGTACGACATTTCATGCTTCGGCATGCAGGATGGTGCCATTGCAACCAATGCCAGCGGAGGTACCCCGCCTTTTACCTATGAGTGGACCATCCCGCCGGTTACTGACAGTATCGGAGGTCTGGCTGCGGGCACTTATGCCGTTACCGTAACAGACCAAAATGCATGCACCGCTTTTGTCGATGGCATTCAGATATCGGAACCCAATCCCATCAACTTCAACATTGGTACTCCGGCAAGCATTTGCTCCGGTGATAATACACCCCTCACGGTAACTGTGTTCGGTGGTACCCAACCCTACACGTACCACTGGGACGATTTGCCAACACTGAATGCGGCTAACCGGATTGTGTCACCCACATCAACAACCACCTACAGCGTTTCGATTACCGATGCACATGGCTGCACCACCACATCAAAAACCGTAACTATTACCGTCAGTCCCGAAATCTCGCTGGCTATTCAAACCACAAATGCCAACTGCTTCAACAGCTGCGACGGACGGGCCGAACTCAACATTACCGGAGGTGTGGACCCATTCCTGATTGACTGGGAGTCACCCAATAACCCCATTAATACCGGTTTGTGTGCAGGCGATTATTCGGTTACTGTTACCGACAATTTCGGTTGTAAAGATTCGCTCACCTATCAAATAACGCAACCCGATACGCTGTGGTCGCAAACCCATTCATACAGCACCAACTGCTTTGGTTCTGCCGACGGAATGGCTGTAGTAGCTGCTTTCGGCGGGGTACCCATCGACACCATCAACAGCCAGCTCGTGTATAATTATCTCTGGTCGAACGGCGATACCAACGATACCATTATCGCAGCCAGCGGAACCTATTACGTAACCGTTACCGATGATCATGGCTGCACCACACGGAACCAGATTTTTATTGATCAGCCTCCGGCCGTGTATGTTACTCCCATTTTCAGCACCTGGATTTGTATCGGACAATCGGTGAACTATCACGCCTATGCCACCGGTGGCGACGGATTCTACACCTTTACCTGGACTGGTTCGGACGGAACACACTACTTTGGCGAAAATATTACTGTAAACCCCGTTCTCACTACTTCGTATACCCTGCAGGTGCTCGACAACCACCAGTGTGTGGGCAATGTACAAACCGTTACCGTAAATGTACACCCGCCTCTCAGCATTCTCAACGTGGAAGTTACCCCGGATTCTATCTGCCCCGGCGAACCGGTCAGTGTGGAACTTGATATTGTAGGCGGCAACGGTGGACCATACTCGGTGTACTACAGTTATACCCAAATTGTGAATAACCCCCATGTGTTCTCTCCGGCGCATTCGGGATATCTGGCATATCTGGTTACCGATATGTGTGGCACTCCTGCCGTTACCGATTCGGTGTTTGTTACCGTGCATCCTTTGCCGCTCAATGCTTTCTTTGCCGATGTACCCAGAGCATGTCCGCCAGCTACCGTTAACTTCACCGAAGATTCTCCCGATGTGGGACAATCATACCTCTGGGACTTTGGAGACGGTGGTTTCTCCGTGGCAAAAAATCCTTCACATACCTACACGCTCAGCGGAACCTACGATGTGAGTCTTACCGTATGGTCGGAATGGGGTTGTGAACTCACGGCCACCAATACCAATATGATCAGAATTTGGCCCAAACCCAGGGCTGAGTTTATTGCTACTCCCGAAGTAATGTCTATCCTCGACCCGCAGGTGGTCTTCACCAATATCTCCGACGATGCCAACCTTTTCTTCTGGTACTTCGGCGATGGCGAAACATCGCTTTGGACTGATGTCGATCCTGCCCATATTTACCCTGCCCCGGGAGAGTACAACATTGTGATGATTGCCCGAAACAGCTACGAATGTATGGACACTGCAATGAAACGAATTCACATTTACGATGAAGTTACATTCTATGCGCCCACAGCATTCTCTCCCAATGGTGATGGCATCAACGATTTGTTCTACGTTACCGGACACGGTATAAACCCCAACGATTTTGTCATGTATGTGTACGACCGCTGGGGAAATATTCTTTTCGAAACCGAAAAATTCTACCCCGAACAACCATACCGCATGGCTTGGGATGGCTCCGATCAGGGCAGTGTTATGAAAGGTGATAAAATCCTTACCAACGGGGTGTATAAATGGTATTGCAAATTCACCGACATCAATAATAACCCGCACGAAGAATCCGGTCTTATTTACTTAGTGAGGTAGTCTAAAGTAAAATATTTTTATCGGGGTCACGTTATAGAATGGTTTACCGGTTATAATGAAAATTTTAAAGAACTCGTACATCCTAATAATTGCAGTGTTATCGCTGGCTTGGGCTGCATCGTGCGAAAGAAATGATATCACGACAAATCCTGAAGACTTACTTCTGTTTTCGGACGATACGGTTCAGTTCGATACAATATTTACAGGAGTTGGATCTACCACCAATTACTTTGTGGTTTACAATCAAAACAAAAATAAATCGATCAACATAGACCGGATATTTCTTGCACGTGGAAATCAGTCAAAATACAGGCTTAATATTGACGGGCGTCAAACCCGTGATTACAGCGATATGTTATTGGCTCCCGGTGATTCTGCATTTATTTTTGTTGAGGTAACCATCAATCCTGGTACAGACGACATGGTAGAGCAGGATTCGGTAGTGTTTATTTCGAACGGAAACACACAGGACGTTGATTTAATCGCTTTTGGTCAAAATGTCCTGTTGATTGATGGGCAGATTTTCGGAAACGATACAACGATTACTTCAGCAAAACCGGTTTTAATTTACAATTCAGCCCTGATTGATGAAAATGTAACGCTTACTGTTCAGGCAGGTACACACTTTCATTTTCACAAAAATTCGAGTCTGCTCGTGCAAGGGACATTAAAAGTACAGGGCAGCACCGAAGAACCGGTCATTTTTCAGGGGGACCGGCTCGAAGAAGGCTATTCAGAAATTTCGGGACAATGGGGCGCCTACATCGATACACTGGGCGTCAGGTATTTACTGGGTGGGCTTCATTTTCTGGCTGGAAGTAAACACAACGAAATAGACAATGCGGTGATAAAGAATGGGGTAATAGGAATCCGGGTCGATACCGTGGTGACACCCGGTGTGCCCTGTCTGATATTACGAAACACAGCCATCGAAAACATGAATGTGGCAGGATTATATTCTATCGGAACTCATGTAGAAGCCTACAATTGCGTGTTTGCTAATTGCGGACAATATACCGTTGCTTGTTTGTATGGAGGAAATTACTCATTTTATCATTGTACATTGGCCAACTATTGGTCAGGGAACCGGCAAACTTCACAGTTGGTCTTGAACAACTATTTTTTCAGCGGATCTCAGCTTTATACAAGACCACTTACCAAAGCATATTTTGGCAATTGTATCATTTATGGGAACAAAGAGGAAGAAATAAATCTTGACCTGACAACTGAAACTACTGCCTCATTCTATTTCGACAATTGTCTGATAAAAGCCGCAGTTGATTTCAACGTAAGCAATCCAGTATATTTCAGAAATACGATACTCAACGAAAATCCAAAATTTAAGGAAACAATCAGCCCGTACGATTATCAGCTGGACACCTTGTCGCCTGCAAAAGATGCCGGAGACCCCGGTATTTCTATCAGCCTGCCTTTCGACCTGAACAATGTAAACCGCATGTCGGATACCGGGCCTGATCTGGGAGCGTTTGAACGAATAGAATGATGAATAGAACAAGCATTATAACAATTGCCGGGGTAATGTTGCTGGTACTTGGCTGTACCGGTACTTCGAAGCAAGGAGCTTCGGACAGGAAAGCTGCAAATACGCACGATGAAAGATATTTTCGTTTTATGTGCTATAACGTCGAAAACCTATTCGACATTTATGACGACTCACTGAAAAACGACGATGAATTCCTGCCCGATAAAGCAAAATACTGGAACTACAACCGCTACCAGACGAAACTTAATCAAATATATCAGGTTATGGTAGCCATTGGAGAATGGGAATTACCTGATGCCGTAGGTATCTGTGAAATCGAAAATCGGTTTGTAATAGAACAGTTAATTGAGAAAACACCACTTTACAAAGCTGACTATAAAATAATTCATTATGAATCGCCCGACCCCAGAGGCATTGATGTTGCATTTCTTTACCGGAAATCGAAGTTTACCCCGATAACAAATTATCCCATTAAAATTACTTTTCCTGAAAGTAATTCGGGAGGCACACGCGACATACTATATATAAAAGGAGTGACCCGAAGCGATGACACAATCCATTTTTTTATTAATCACTGGCCATCGCGTTGGGGTGGGCAGATGGAAACTGAAGAGAAGCGGATGTATTGTGCAAAGCAGGTACGCAATATTACCGACTCTATTATGAAGAGCAGCCCAGGCTCTAACATTGTTATTGCCGGCGACCTGAACGATCATCCAACCGATAAAAGCTTAACCGAAAGTCTCCGGGCCGAAAACCAGTACACCGAAATCTCTGATAAAAAGCTTTATAACTTATCGTATTACCTTCAGGAAACCTTGCACAAGGGTTCGCATAAACACGAAGGTCACTGGGGTGTTCTCGATCAAATAGTTGTATCGGGAGCACTGCTCGACAAAAGCTCGGGTTTATACACCAGTGTTGAGGATGCCCATATTTTTGAGGGAGATTTTTTACTCGAAAACGACATGAAGAACACCGGGAAAAAACCGTATAGAACTTACGCCGGCTACAAATACATTGGAGGCTACTCCGACCATCTTCCCGTTTATATCGATATATTCAGGGCACAAAAATAATGTTCAGTCATGATAAAAAAACAAAAGCCGTATTGATTCAACACGGCCTTTGTCGGTTTTTAAGAATTTGTCTAGAACTTAAAACCTAAGGTTGTAACAATCCTATTGTTTGCTTTGGTGATTTCAGCAACAGGGCTGGTAACCACACCTTCGTACATATAGTAGTTTTCGATACCACCAATACGGGCATAGGCAATATCAAAATAAAACGATTTACCACGGAATCCAATACCACCGGTATACATCATCTGATAAGCATCCTCGTTGATATGACCCGGTTTATAAGGACTTCCAAAATATGCAGCACCTGCTCTAAAGCTTACGTAGCCCAGACGATACTCAACTCCAGCTTTCAGATTATGTGCCCCCTGATATTCAGTTTTCACCGAATTATTTTCGTCAACAAAGGTATAATCATACGCGCGGAGTCGGGCTAAAGAATAATTGGTGTAGTCGTAGTCGATACTAACCAGGGCAACTTTTCCGATAATAAAAGCAACATTTGCAATGGCTTTAAATGGGGTTGTTAATTGATAATCGTAATATCCCTGATTCGAATACCAGGTCTGACTATATTCAGGTGTCACGAACTTTGAAGAAATTTCGGAAGAATATTCGTCAGAAAGATTGTAGAAGGTAGGAGAATGAATGGCACCACCAATACGAACCCATTCCACAGGTCGCACGAGCACACCGAATTTAAAGTTAATACCACTTCCGCGTGTGTACAGGTGTTCCTGAAAAGTGAAAGAATTAAAATCAGGTATCGAATCATTAATATCGGCTTCGGTATGAAAAATACTTTGTTCGAAACGAACCGGCTGAATACCAAAGCTAGCTCCAAAATACACCATGTGGTTGAAATTGGCAGCCAGCGAAATGTCATATTCACCCTGATAACCATCTCTCGAAATAGTATGGGTTTGATTCTGCCCGTATTTTCCATTCATGATACCTACATAATTCATTGTATCAGTAAGCGAAACCTGATTAATCAGATAGGTTTCCCATGCAAGCGAGGAGTAGAAATTATCGTTATACTGTAATTGAGAATAATGATTTCCACAGGCCCTTTCAGCGAACCAGTCTGTCATAGAATTGTACGGGTTATCGCCATTAATCAGAATATTTTGATGATAATTGTTCAGCCGGGTGTAGCCAAAACCAAAATTCAGGTTTTTCAAACCCTGACCTTCTTTATTAAACTTAGATGTGCCAACGTAACCAAAGCTGTTCACGTTAAAATTATAGTCAAAATCATCGCTGTTGTTATTGAGAAATTTACTGCCTGAATTGATAAATTCAAAAGATGGGGTAAACGAAAAATCAGATTGCTGGTATACGCCCAATCCGGCAGGGTTGGTTCCCATACTGGTAATGTCGCCACCCAAAGCCCCAAAGGCTCCACCCATAGCTGTAGTTCTGGCGGTACCTCCGGGAATCTGCCATGAATAGCGCAATGCATCAACTTCGTTTTGTGCAAAAAGAGCAGGTGCTGCCATCAGCAGTACCAGGCTCGCAAAAATTATCCTTTTCATAACTTGTTTTTTAAAATGATGAATGTAAATTACCTACGGCCACCCGATGAATGACTTCCGCCACTGCTACTACCACCCGATCGGCTTCCCGAGGAACTTCCGGAGGAACTACCGGATGAACTACGTGAAGAACCCGAAGAGGAACTTCCCGAGGAGCGATTGTATGAACATGAGCTACTACTGCCAGACGAACTACGGTTATATGTTCCCGAGCTGCTGCTACTGCTACCTGACGATCGGTTACTTCCCGATGAAGACGAAGGTGTTCTGTTATAAGATCCTGAATTATTATTATTTGAAGGTGTACGGTTGTAACTTCCTGATGAACTGCTTCCCGACGAAGGTGTACGATTGTATGAGCCTGAGTTGTTGGTCCTCGGCGGTTCGTTTACTCTGGTCGGTGGGGTTTCGGTGCGGGAATTACCGGCTGGCTTTGTTACATCGGTATTTGTTCGACTGGGAGAAGTGTACGTATTATTGCGCGATGGCTGAGTTTCCGGTCTGTTTTGTGGTGACGAATTCGAAGGTTTGCTCTCGCCACGATTTACATCCGAAGGATTTTGCCCGGCAGGTTTTGTTTCCGGACGACTCACACCGGTAGGATTCTGACCTGAGTTGGGATTTCCGGATCGCGCCGGACCCGTATTATTTTCAGGTTTACTGTTATTATCGGGTCGGGTTACCGAATTATTATCAGGTTTCGAAATGCCTGAATTTGATGGGTTTTCGGAGCGAACCGGTTTTGTGTTATTTTCCGGTTTTGATAACTGATTATTATTATCAGGTTTCGAAATGCCTGAATTTGATGGGTTTTCACGCGATGTTCCACCTTCGGGTTTACTATAGGGAAGTTTTTCGGTGGGTCTGGTAACCGGAGTCTGGCCCGGATCTTTGGTATCGGGAGGATTTCCGGTGTGTTCACCCAATCTCACGGGTTTGGTAACCGGAGTAGGATCGCTGTTGGCAGGGTTGGTTTCCGGGGAAGTTTCCCGCCCAAGATTCGTTGCGTTATTGGGGTTATTATACGTATCGTTACCTACATTTATCGGGTCATTTGAATCGGGAATTCTTGGAGTTCCGTTTGAACCATTTCCGCCACTATTACCGCGGTGTCCGTAGTAATCATTACTTCCATAATCGCTCCAATCGTTCCAGGCATAACCATCGTGACTACCATCATGATAACCATCATGGTAACCATTCCAATACCCATTATTGTAACCGTTCCAATAAGGACTGTACCA
>JAKQPY010000213.1:0-4053 GCA_029564465.1 Bacteroidota bacterium
TACTTCCGAAGTATCGCTTCACACCGAAATGCAGGCATTGTTTACCGAACAGGACAAAGGGAACTGGGGTATGCTGCTTTTTGAATTCAGCATTCCAAAGTGGTTTATCACAGTTGCCGACAATTGGAATTACGGCAATCCTGACCCTGCATACCGAACACATTATTTGATGGGCGGAATAGGCTATAACCACAGCGGAAACCGTATTCAGATCAGCTACGGGAAACAACGCGAGGGGATAACCTGCGTTGGCGGAGTTTGCAGGGCTGTTCCGGCTTCGAATGGTCTTATGATAAGCATTTCAAGTACATTTTAAACGTTACGACTATGAAAAAAGCATTGATTGTTTTAGGTGTTTTAGCAATATTTTTTATTGCTGCATGCGATGTAATAGAAGCACCCTACCTCGACACTAACAAACCGGTTTGGAATGGTCGTAAAATTTTATTGCTCGATTTTACAGGTCATACCTGCGGCAACTGCCCGGGTGCTCACCGAACCATCGAAGAGTTAAGAGAAAACATGAGTAATGCCATTGTCCCCATTGCTGTACATTGTGGCTACTTCAGCGTGGTGTACACCACCAATGTGAACCAACCCTACCACTACGATTTCCGGAATCCGGTAAGTCTGGAATTGGGGGGAAATGGGTTTAGTGATTACGGATATTTCGGCATACAAAGTCAACCGATAGGTGTGGTTAACCGACTTGTTCCCGAAGCACTAGCGGCTCATGATGCCTGGGGTGCAGCAGCAGCCGAATACTTTTCACTATTTCCTGAATTATTGATTGAAGGAACCGCTGCATTCAACGAAACCGACAGCATGGTTAACACTCAAATTGAAGTGTCGGCATCGATGGCTTCAACCCGCAATCTGCATCTCGCCGTGTTTATTACCGAAAGTCATATTCTGCAATGGCAGACCGATTACACACAAAATCCTTCCAATGTGCAGGATTATGAGCACAACCATGTGCTGCGCGGTAGTTTCAACGGAACCTGGGGTGAAGCTATCAATTCTGACAATGCAAGCATTAACAGGAATCAGGAATTCAGCAAGTCATATAGTCTGAAAATTGCCAACGACTGGAATTCGGAGAACCTCAGCGTTGTCGCTTTTGTTTACGACAGTGATACTAAAGAAGTGCTTCAGGCTGAAGAAATTCATGTAACACTGCCATGAGGCTTACCATTATCCTGATTGGTATTTTACTGACAACTGCCGCGGGCGCTCAGGAGTTTTTCGCGGGCGCAACAGGCGGTCTTGTCATTTCTCAAATCGATGGTGACTCGTTTGGCGGCTATCACAAATTTGCCGGTAGCGGAGCTGTGTATGTGAGAAATAATCTGGGCGATAAATGGGGATACAAAATGGAATTACGCTACATTCAGAAAGGCAGTAAGGCAACGAATCTGATTTATTCGCCACGCCCTTTCTACAAGGCTGCACTCGATTACATAGAAATACCGTTTTTATTCAGTTTCCGACCGGTGAAATTAAAAATACCTCCTACCATCGATTTGAAGTTCAATCAACGGCTTCATTTACAGGCTGGACTGTCGCTGGGATACCTTTTTCACGCCACCGAGGATGAAGGCAGCGGCCCCAACGAGGCCACATTTGCATTTCGAAAAATCGAAATCGGGGCACATGCCGGAATTACCTGGTATTTTGGACCACATTGGGCGCTCGACTACCGGTTTTCGTACACCGTATTACCCATCAGGGGGTTTCCAGAGGTTTCCGATTTATACTATTGGGCTCGCTGGGAATTTAATCGTGTGCAGACATTTTCGCTGTTATATGAGTTTTAAAATGCCAATAAAACAATCCATAGTTATAGCCATTACCGGGGCAAGCGGAAGTATATATGCCAACATGTTGATTGAGGCACTGCAAAAGCTTCCTGAACACGTGGATCTTTCGACGCTGGCAGTGGTATGTTCCGAAAAAGGAAAAGAAGTGTATGCTTACGAAACAGGCAATCCGGTGACGGCACTTGCTGATGTAAAACATTTTGCAAACAACGACTTTTTTGCACCCTTCGCATCGGGCTCTTCGAACTACGATGCCTTGGTAATTGTGCCATGCAGTATGGGGACCATGGGTCGGATCGCCCACGGGGTTTCCGACAGCTTGATTACGCGAACTGCAGACGTAATGCTAAAGGAAAGGAGAAAGTTAATTTTGGTTTTACGAGAAACGCCTTATAACCTGGTTCACATAAAGAACATGGAATTGCTTTGCCTTGCAGGGGCAGTTATTTGCCCTGCATCGCCTTCGTTCTATTCAAAACCTGCCGACATACCCAACTTATGTAATACTGTAGTTGAGCGGGTTATTTCGCTCCTTGATATTCAGAATAAAAGATATTCGTGGGGATGTTTTTAAAAACAAACAAATTCATTGTTGTTTTGTTTTATTATATATATTTGTAACCAAATTCATTAATGTTTAATTAAATTTTGAAAAAATGAAAGCTTTAAAAATTTTCGCATTTGTAGCCGCCGCAATTTTCGCCATGAGTAGTTGTACCGAAGATCCTATTCCTCCAACAATTACATGGGAAGGTAACATTTCGCAGTACCACAATCCTGCCGAAGGCAATTACAACCACCAAATTGCACTTACCGTTACTGCTGAAGCCGGTATCAGCGAATTTACCATCTGGAAACACGTGTATGTAGGTTCCGATGTTACCCCGACCATTGTTGAAGGCCCTGCAGGTTTTGTTGATCAGACCAGCTACACTTACACTTTAGACATTGCTCTCACTGCTGCTGATTTTCAGGGTGGAGTAACGAAAATTGTTTACGAATTTGTTGTAAAAGACAAAAACCTGACCGAAGAATCAGAAGAATTCACTTTGTTTGTTGACGAAGCCTACAACGTAACTTTTGTAGTTAACGACAACCTTGGTAACGCGTTGACAGACGCTGTTATTACTTTTGGTGAAACTACCAATGCAGCAAACGATTATGTTTTCGAATTCGTAGCTCCCGAAACCTATGGATACACTGTTACCAAAGCCGGATATCAGGATCTTTCAGCCACTGACTTTGTTCTCGATTCCGACACCACCATTACCGTTGTTCTGCTTCCGTTACTTTCGGCATACTCTTCCGAAATTCCACTTGCTTTAAGCAGTGAAACCGGTTGGGCTACTTACTATGGAACTATTGTAGGAACATCGGTTAGCACCGAAATTGGATTCTCATTCACTTATACCGATGGAGCAATTTTCAGGGTAGTAAAAACCGACAACTGCGATGGTTGGGTTCTTGTTGACGAAGCAACTGCCGAAGCATATACCACCAAAAATCAACTCGTTGATGCTTATGCCGCAGGTACAGTAATCACAACCTACGATTTGCCCTGTACAATAGCAAAGACCTATGCTGTAAGATATTTCATTGCAAAATTCGGAACCGAATATAAACTTGTAAAATATATTTACGGATATCGTAATGGTGCACACAATACCGGGAATGTTATCGCATTCCAGTATAAAAGCTAATTCCGATCCGTTAATTTCACACAAAGGCTGCCTCAGGGTGGCCTTTGTGCTTTTTCGACATTGCAGTGACTTCGTTTACAATCAGAATTATTCTTACCTTTGCAGCCATATTATTCGTTCATGAAACTCTTCAGTATAGAAACTCCACGGTTCAGGGTAGATGGTGGCGCCATGTTTGGCGTGGTGCCCAAAATCATGTGGAGCCGGTATCATAAGGCCGACGAAAACAACATGGTAGAACTTGCATGCCGTGCCTTGCTGATTGATGACGGGCAAAACCGTATTCTGGTCGATACCGGTCTGGGCGATAAAATGAACTTCGAAGAAATGAAACATTATGCGGCCGACAGTCGTTTTTCGTTGATTAACTCATTAAAAAGTGCCGGTTACAAACCCGAAGATATAAGCCACGTGATAAATACCCATTACCATTTTGACCACTGTGGCGGCAACACTTGTTTCGATAATAATGGGAATACCGTTCCCGCTTTTAAAAATGCTCAATATTACATCAGTAAAAAACAGTTTCACTC
>JAKQPY010000215.1:0-30054 GCA_029564465.1 Bacteroidota bacterium
GATACCGGTTTTGCTCAGTGTCGAATAGATTTCGTTTTTGTAAGCTACCGTTTGTTCGTCGATTTCTTTGGAACGCTTATTCCTTTTCTTTAGTTTCTTCAGTTTGAAGTCACAGATACCATCGATGGTTTCGGTGTAGCACTCTGATAAACCCGAAGTGAGTTCACTCACTTTGGTTTTTGTCTCTTCGGTAAACGAATTGCTAACGCTCACAATTACTTCGGCTTGTTTTTCTTCGCGGCGTTTATGCATAATATTCGACCTGATAAAGAAGAACACAGCAATTAGAACCAGCGCTGCTACTGCAATTATTCCACCGAAATAAACAATTGCAAGAATTACTGCCGATAACAGGAATGCCACAATTGCCGTAATAAACCAACCACCGATAACCGACAACACGCCGGTAATGCGGTACACTGCACTTTCGCGACCCCACGATTTATCGGCAAACGAAGTAGCCATGGCCACCATAAATGTTACGTAAGTGGTCGAAAGCGGAAGCTTCAGCGAGGTTCCCAATGCAATAAGAATACTTGCAACAATCAGGCTGATCGATGCCCGCAACATATCGAAGGCAGGGCGGTCGGCCTGTTCAGCGGCTGTATAAACCCGGGGTTCAAACTGTTTAGCCATGCTGCGTTTCAGCGAAGCGGGAACCAGCCCTGAAAAAGTGTGTGATATACCTACGCCCATTCTGACGATTTCGCGTGCCAGCAGGCTGCTGCCGAAACGTTCGTGGCCCTCACTCTGGCGACTCAGCTCAACCGATGTTTTTATAACGGTTCGCGATTTCTTCGAAAACCAGATGGCGGCAACCATAATCAGTCCTGCAGCTATCAGAAAATAGGTCTGAACCTGAATCGGACCCGAAAGTGCCTGCATCGTAAAACCTGCCGTATCGGTTGCTCCCGATGCCGTAAAAATCTGGTACGAAGCCAATCCTGCCATCGGAACCCCGATAAAATTCACCAGGTCGTTGCCCGCAAAGGCCATGGCAAGGGTAATTGTTCCCGTAAGAACGATTACTTTTAAAATGTTTATCCTGAATAAAAGGTATAAAACCTCGAATAATATGGTAAAACCCACAAAGCTTGCAAGTAAAATTTTCAGCGTATGAGTTGCAACCCATTTGTTCATTTCGGGTGTCATAAACGAGGCTCCTTTAAGGCCTTTGATCAGCATAAAATACACTATAATTGTAATGGCAATCCCGCCGAAAATAGCTCCTAAATATTTCATCCGCTTGTCGTAGTTAAACGAAAACAACAATCGGGCAAGCCATTGAACCAATGCACCGACCGAAAAAGCCACAACAATCGAAATAAGAATCCCCGAAATTATTGCGAGTGCTTTCGACGTGTTGATATATTCCGAAATGGCCAGGGCATCCGGTTGGGTATAGATTTTTATAAGCGCCATGCTAACCGAAGCCCCCAGCAAGGCAAACACGAGCGAAACGGTTGTCGAGGTGGGCAAACCCAGGGTATTGTATGCGTCCAGCAGCAATACATCGGTAAGCATCACCGCCAGAAAAATAAACATCACCTCATTGAAATAAAAATTGTCAGGGTTGAAAATCCCCTTTCGGGCGACTTCCATCATACCACTGGCAAAAGTAGCCCCTATCACAACCCCGACACTAACCAGCACAAAAAGCAACTTCATTTTGGCTGCCCTCGACCCGATGGAAGGGTTTAAAAAGTTTACGGCATCGTTTGCCACACCAACGGTTAAATCAGTGATGGCAAGCAAAAACAACACGACTAAAATTACCTGAAACAATAGCATAATAACATCAATTTTAATGCTGTCAAAATTACGGCAAGCAATTCAGACCCACCTTAAGTTAATGTTAACCCGGGTTAATTTATGGTTAAGTTTGGGAAACAAGGATACAGGAGACAGAATACAGGATACAGGAGACAGAATACAGAATACAGAATTCAGAATTCAGAATTCAGAATTCAGAAGGGGCGGCATTTTACTATTGTCAGCCCGTGTAGCGTAATGTTTATCGAAGGGTGAATACGAAGTCGTTACTGCGGGTACCTCGGCTCCGCTCGGCGACCGCATTGACGGGCTCCAACACTTCATTTCGAGCGTAGCGAAGCAATCTACCAAAACGGCGATGAAAGCAATTCCCGCCCGTTGAATGCAGATTAACCGGAATTAGAATACAGGAGACAGAATTCAGAATTCAGAAGGGGGGATTGGCAATTCATTCGCATTCTTCGAAGGCTTTAAATTTCGATTTTTCTCATATTGACAGATTCTCTCCCGCCACGAAAAGCCCCTTCTGTATTATGTCTCCTGTATTCTGCCTCCTTAATTAAAACGACATCCGGAACCTAATATAGGCCTTCAGCATTTTCTGCATATCACCCAACAGATTTTCGGTTTCCTGCAGGATATCAATCACAAGAAGGCTCGAGCGCGTGGGGTCCTGCTTGCTTCTGATGCGTTTAATCTGCTCAGAGCGAACCGTTTCGATAATACCGCAAATATTGTCGTACATTCCCGATAAATTATCGTATTCGCTAAAATTATTCTGACGGATAATTGCCTGATATTCCGAAAAATAAAACTCTATGGGTCGTTGAATCCGCATCAAACCTTCGATTTGAGCCGATGTCAGTTCCTTGTGATTATTGCTTACGTGCTCGAAAGCCGGTTCTACCACATGGGTCAGACAATCGGCAGCTTCGCGCAGATAGTCAATCATCTGCACATAGTAAACTCCCGAATTTTCGAAGCTGGTTCCGGTAATACTCAGGGTTGCGTATATGTTCTTCTTGTAGATTTTTGTCTCTTTATCGATTTCGACAGCGCGCTTCAGCCGCTTCTTGAGTTTTTTCATTTTAAACTCACAAATACCATCGGTGCCATCTTTGTAAATTTCGAATATCGAAGATGTAAACTCGGTAATTTTTTGTTTGGTCTCTTCGAGGAATGAATTCGAAACCACAATCACCGTTTCTTTCTGCTCACTCTCGCGTTTTTTATGCAATAAATTCGAGCGAACAAAAAAGAAAGCGGTGAGCAATAACAATACAATAATAGCAATCAGTCCACCGTAATAAATCACAACCAACAGAATGGCAGCGAGAATAAACGACACAAAAGCCGTAATAAACCATCCTCCTATTACCGAAAGCACACCCGTGATGCGATACACAGCGCTCTCACGACCCCATGCCTTATCGGCAAACGAAGTTGCCATGGCTACCATAAACGAAACATAGGTGGTAGAAAGAGGCAATTTGAGAGAAGTTCCCAATGCAATAAGAATACTGGCCACAACTAGACTAACCGATGCACGCAGCAAATCGAAAGCAGGCCTTTCGGCAGTGTCAGCGGGGCTATACACTTTGGGTTCAAACTGGCGGGCCATCCTTCGCTTCAAAGGTTCCGGAAGGATTGAATTCATGGTATGCGACGTGTTTACGGCAAACCGAACCACCTGTTTTGCCAACATGCTGGTGCCGAACCTTTCCTGTCCCTCGCTTTGCCGGCTCAGGTCGATGGATGTTTTAATCACGGTGCGTGCTTTCTTCGAAAACCACAGCGAAAGCACCATGATAACTCCCGACAGTATCAGCAGGTAAACATCAGCTTTGACTGGCCCTGACAAAGCTTCCATAGTAAATGAATTGATATCGGCAGCGCCCGACGACATAAAAATATTGTACGAAGCCAGACCCGCCATAGGCACACCGATAAAATTCACCAGATCGTTTCCTGCAAATGCCATCGCCAGCGACATGGTTCCTAACAAAACCACTATCTTCAGAATGCTGACTTTAAAAAGCAGGTACAATATTTCGAGAAGAACACACGACGACAAAAAACAAATCAGAAGAATTATCGTTGCATGCGCCTCGATGTAACCAATCATTTCTGCCGTCATAAACGATGCACCTTTCATGCCCTTTATCAGCATGAAATAAACAATAACCGTAATGGCAAGACCACCGAAAATGGCTCCAAAATATTTCATGCGCTTTTCGTAATTAAACGAAAACAGCAGGCGGGTAAGCCATTGTATCAGTGTCCCGAAAAAGAATGCAATGATGATGGAAAACAAAATACCCGAAATTATGGCCAGTGCTTTCGAGGTATTGATGTAATGCGTCAGGCTTAATGCACCTTCCTGTGTATTCATCTTAATAAGTGCCATGCAGACTGAACCGCCCAACAGGGCAAACACCAGTGATACAGTGGTTGATGTAGGTAAACCGAGTGTATTATAGGCATCCAGCAAAATAATATTGGTAAGCATTACCGACAAGAAAATAAACATCACTTCGCTGAAATAGAAGTTCTCGGGATTAAAAATACCTTTTCGTGCCACTTCCATCATACCACTCGAAAATACGGCACCAACCAACACCCCCAGACTCACCAGCACAAACAAAATTTTCATATTCGATGCCTTCGACCCAATGGCCGGATTCAGAAAATTCACTGCATCGTTGCTTACCCCAACCGACAAACTTACTATGGCAAGTACAAATAAAACTACCAGTATAATATGTATCGTTAGCATGAGAAAAAAATTTCCCTAAAACTACAGGATTTAACATTCCGGTAACATTAAGTTAATGTTAAGTTTACTTTCATTTAAATCATTCAATTCGTAATTATTTGATTTTTTGATATTTACAATGTTTCGACTTAGTATATCTCAGGTAATTTCAAATGATTAAAAAATTCGATACCTTTGAAACAAATTGCATTCGTATGAAAAACCTGATTACAATAATTTCGTTGTTTTTGGTTGCTTTTGTTCAGGCACAACCCTTAAGTCCGCTTACAGTAAATATCAGCATGAGCGACAGTAAAACCCTGGCTGCCGATGTGTATATTCCCCAGCCCGAAATGCCCAGACCCACCATTCTCATACAGACACCCTATAATAAAAACCTGTATCGCTGGAGTCTTCCTTTGGGCATAGGCCTCGACGTAAACAGCTCGCAATATAATATTGTGATTGTCGACTGGCGCGGTTTCTATGGCTCAGCTGCAGCGTTTGTCGCTCAATACGACCGAGGACTCGACGGTTACGACTGCATCGAATGGATTTCGCAGCAAAGTTGGTCAAACGGGAAAGTGGGGACATGGGGTCCTTCGGCGCTGGGTAAAATTCAGTTTCTGACCGCAAAACACCAGCATCCTGCACATATTTGCATGGTACCCCTCGTGGCTTCGCCCGAATATCTTTACGAAGAATATTACCCCGGCGGGGTGTATCGCGAAGAATATGTAGAACAACTCGATGCATTAGGCTATGGTATGTCGACCACACTAAAGGCACACCCCTATTTCGACTTTACCTGGCAATATGTGCAGAATCAGAACAACTACCCACAGCAAATAATCATCCCCTGCCTGATGATCAGTGGCTGGTTCGACCACGATGCCAACCTGAAGACCAACTACCATGCAACATTGCGCAATCAGGCAGCACCTGCCGTTCGCGACGAACAATGGCTGATTATGGGTCCGTGGGTACACGGTGGACATGGTGCATCGCAGGTTGGCAGTGGCCAGCAGGGTGAGTTATTTTTCCCGGAAGCAGCCGGCTATTCCGAAACAGCAGCCTTACAATTCTTTGACTATTACCTGCTCGATGCCGACAACAACTGGTTCGACACACCCTATGTGCAGTACTTTCAGATGGGCGACAACGAATGGCTCAGCGCACAGGAATGGCCACCGGCCGGAGCAACACAAGCTACAGCCTATTACCTGACAGGCACAGGCATGTTGCGCCCCAATGTTTCGCAGCCGGTAAACTCCTATACTTCGTTTGCCTACGACCCGCGCGATCCCTCACCCACCATCGGTGGCCCCACACTGCGCAACGACCTGCTGCAGGGACCTTACGACCAGGCAAGTCTGGTAGAGGGTCGCAACGATATTGCCATCTTTACTTCGGCAAGCTTAACCGACCCGGTAGTGGTTAAAGGACGCCCCATCGTGAAACTTTTTGTTTCAACCGATTGCTTCGATACGGATGTGGCAGTAAGGCTCACCGATGTATATCCCGACAACCGTTCGATTCTGCTTCTCGACAACATCTACCGGCTGCGCTTCGATGTCGGTTTTGGCGTGGCAGACACCAGCTTTGTTCAAGCCGGCGAAATCCGGGAAATCGAAATTGAATTATACGATATCGCCCACACTTTTTTACCCGGACATAAAATCAGACTCGATATTACCGGCAGCAACTGGCCCCGCTATCAACGCAACAAAAACACCACGGCAGAACCCTTCGAAGCCGGTGACACCCTGATTTCGAACACACGCATTTACCACCAGAACGGAGCTTCATCCTACCTGCAACTGCCGGTAGTCGAAAACAGTGCAATTGCAATTGCGGCTGCCAGCCATTTCAGCATTTATCCCAACCCGGTCAGCCATCAGTTGTTTGTTGAATCGGATGGGACTCCCGTCAAAACGATAAGCGTTTTTAGTCTTCAGGGTCAAAAACTGAATTGCCCCGCAAACCCCGGTTTCATCGATGTAGCGCACCTGAATCAGGGAATGTATTTTGTTCGTATTGAAACCGAAAGCGGAACGCAAGTTCTCCCATTCATTAAAGAATAGTGCGGCTCATTGCTGCCCGTCTGTTTTACCTCACTTCTCGGATATCGAAGATTTCGAACCGGTTCCATTGCAACCAATAATCAATCGACTTCAGCCTGAGTTGCGCCCAATATTGTTCCGACTCAAGCCCGTACTTACGTACCAATTCCCCGATATCAGCAGCTATTTGCTGTTCTATCGCAGGTTTCAGGCTAATTTCAATCATACGCCCATTGTAAATTATCCGTGCTGCGGGGCGTACATTCACCGTATCAACCCGTATACTGCCATATCCCAGGGTAGCACCGGTACCAAACTGTAGCCCATCGTTCAGGCAACTCAGGGGTGGATTACTTCCGGCATACGATATCACCTTAATTTCATCGAGCCCTGCATGAAAATATTCCATGGCACGCATCCCCATTTTTGCCCCCACAATACTGTAAGCACCCAGGTGCGAGTGAAATTCAGAGGTCATAGCCACAATTTTAAATTCAGCAGGACCATAAGCCTGCACTATTTCGTCGGTTCTATCGCGCAAATCTGGCATTATCCAGTTACCCGAACCGGGAATTTCGTTGAACACAACCCCCTGACCCGACTTATTGGTATTCAGTATGGCTCCGGCAAGCACGTCGGGGTAAAACGGTTCAATAGGTTTTAATACTGCATTCCCCGAACGGTTGTAGCTTTCAGTAAAAAAATTGGGTTGAGTCAGGTACAATGCGCACAACTCATCCCAAATTTGTATTTCGCTGCCGGTATAAGCTGCATTAAATTTCGACATGGTTTCAGCGTACACATTGTTCAAATCGCCCAGGCCATCGGTAAAAACCGAACCATAACTGTAGTCGACCGGTGCCGAAACAATTTTCAGGGGTATATGCATGGCATCCAGACTTTTCAGTGCATCCCTGTCCGTTTCGGCATTATAGCCCGTTTTCAGATTTTCGTCGTTGTTAAACCAAAGCACCAGTCCTATTTTCTTTTTCAATTCGGGATGAGCTGTCAACAAATCGGCAATGTTTCCCAACGGACCCAGAGCAATCACTATCGTTGTTTTGTCCTCGTTACCGATGGCTTCGAAAAGCACCTGCGAGGCATCGGGCAAATCAAGCGGCTTACTGTTGGCAAAAAGCTGTTGCCATCCTTTCGAAGCATGTTCACGATACGGCTTTTTAATCTTCCGGTCTTTACCCACTCCAATAGGGATGCCTTCGTGCCCGAACCTACGCATCAGGTAATAAAAATAGCTCGCTGTTTCGTTGGGATGCAGCACCCCATCGGTCGAACATATTGCGTTGATATTGAAATCGGATGAAGCGCAAAAAAGGGTAACAGCCCTGAAATCATCCTGCCCGCCATCGGTGTCAATCACCACATTATACAGCGCGCGCTTGTGCGCATAGGTGCCGGTAGCAACACACAAAACTGCCAAAAACCATATAGCCCTTTTCCAAATCATTCTCATCGGGTTTGTTGCAAAAATACGATTTTAAACAACTGATATATCATTCTTCAAGCATCCCTTTCCGCCTTTTCTTTCAACAATGCTACCAGACAACAATTAATTTTTACAAATTTGTAACGAGAATCCAACGAATAACAATTGTAAACCATGCGGCAATAACGCAAAACACCCTGCTTCCATGATTTTAGATGAGACCATTGCCTTGCTAAAAACACAATACTCCGAAAAGTTCTTCCAAACCACCATACAAAGAGTTCAGCTCGGGCCGTTTTTTGCTGCAGTGCAACTATCCAGCGGGTTTTGCGGTCTTTCGAGCATGGAGGCAGCCAGCCTGAATTGTTGCCAGCGCAACCGGAGCCGCGAAATCACAGCATTTTCACCGGGACACATCAGCGGGCAAAAGCTCTTCGACTTGTTCGAATTCCGTAACGAGCCCGGCACACTCGATGTGGTTAAACTCGCAGCAATCAATGCGGCATCGCAGGAACTGCTTTCGGCCTCTGCCTACACCATCATCCAAAATCAAGACCCTATCGGGTTCGTTAACCTCAATGAGCCAAAGTCAATTTGTCTGGTCGGTGCTTTCCACTCCTATATGCATAAAATTGCCAACAGCAGGTCAAACCTCACTGTGCTAGAACTTAACGAATATGCCGTTCCTCCTGAATTTAAAAAGTATTACCGGCCCACAGCCAATGCATCCGAAGTATTTCAGGAGTCCGATGTAATTATCGTTACCGGTTCAAGTCTGGCCAACAATACCTTCGACCAGCTCTTTTCGCTGATGCCGCAACAAAAACAAGTAATAGTGGTTGGCCCCAGCGCCGGATTGATACCCGATGTATTGTTTTCGCGCGGCGTTCACACAATCGGCACGACCCGTGTAGTTGATACCGACCTTGTTTTTCGTGCCATAGCCGAAGGGGCTGCAGGCTATCATTTATTTATGAATGGAGCGCAAAAAATCTGCATACTCAAAAATGCCGGTTAAAAAACTGTCGGATACCTGGCTAAAGGCGGCCGTGCTGGGTTGCCTGTGGGCATCATCCGAAATTGTTCTCGGAAGCTTTTTGCATAACCTGAAGCTGCCCTTTGCCGGCATCTTCCTCACTGCCATTGGCATTATCCTGCTCATCTCGGTGAGCTATATCTGGAAAGACAGAGGCCTGATATGGCGCTCCGGTGTAATTTGTGCCCTCATGAAAGCCGTTTCGCCAAGTGCCGTGATACTAAGCCCGATGATAGCAATTTTGTTTGAAGCACTCCTGCTCCAATTATCCGTTACAATTTTTCGGAGAAATATTTTAGCATACCTCCTCGGTGGAATGCTCGCCATGTCGTGGACCTTTGTGCATAAAATTGCTGCGTATCTGATTCTTTATGGGTTCAACCTGGTGGAACTCTACAGGAACCTGACACTCTTTGCCCAAAAACAACTGCACTTCCAAATCGAAAACATCTGGTCACCAATCATCGCACTTTGGATCTTTTATTTGCTATTGGGATTGCTGGCTGCCGGACTGGGGATTTATATCGGCAAAAAAGCAGCCACTCACCGGCACGGAACCGGCATGTCGAAAGGGAGTACCGTGTACCGGAACCCGGCTCCCAAACCCCTTGCCCCGTTCAGTCACTCACTGCTTTGGTTGCTTGTTGATGTTTCAGGCCTGATAGCTGCGTTAATCTTACTGAATTTCACCCATTGGTTATGGTGGAGTCAGGTAGCGATAGCGCTGGCTTCTATATGGCCTATCCGCTATAAATCAGCCCTCCGGCGACTGAAAAAACCGGGATTCTGGTTAACTTTTGTTGCCATTACCATGCTAAGCAGTATTCTTTTTTCGAAATTCAGTGCCAATACCATCAGTTGGACGGATGGATTGATGATTGGATTGCAGATGAACGTAAGGGCTGCAATAATGATCATGGGATTTGCCGTTATCGGCACCGAGCTGAGCAACCCTGTTATCAGGAATTTCTTTGCCAGAACCCCAATGCGACAACTTACACCCGCACTCGAAATCGCCTTCGACACCCTGCCTGCTTTAATAGCCAACTTACCCGATTTTAAATTAATTTTCCGACGACCGGTTTCCATACTCAGTCAAATTGTAATGCAGTCGGAATCATTGCTCGAGAAAATCAAGCTCAACCAAAAAGCAAAGAAGAACATCATAATCATCACAGGAGAAATTCGCCATGGAAAAACAACGATGCTGCTGGAGCTTATCAGCTTGTTGAAAAAAGAAAACATCCCTGTGGGTGGAATTGCGGCTCCCGATGTGTTCGAAAACAACCAGAGAATTGGCTACGATATAATTAATATGGCAACTGAAGAGCGGGTTGTTCTGTCGCGCATTACCGGCAGCAGCGAAATGATACAAATCGGTAAGTACTTTTTACATCCCGAAGGTGTTGCTTTTGGACAAAAAGCCCTGTCGGTTGAAAGCAACCAGACATCGCAACTTATTGTGATAGATGAAATAGGCCCGATGGAACTCGACAATCAGGGCTGGGCGCGCAGTATCGACGATTTGCTGAAGCATTTCGAAATTCCCATGATTTTTGTAGTTCGCAGCAGCATGGTCAATCAGGTAATTGCCAACTGGTCGATAGAAAACCCGGTAATCATTGATGTGGAAAAACAAACTGCCCCGTTAGCCTACCCACTGATTAAAGCATTATTAGACAAGCGTTTTAGTGACACGAAATCACAGATATAATGCTTACATGAAAAACCAAAACATGGCTTATACGGCTGCCCGGGTGTTTTTTACATCAATCAGTTTTGCCAGAATACTGATGGCTATTTCGGCAGGGGCAATGGCATTGAATTTAATGCCGATTGGCATATCAACGCGGTCGAGTTCTTCTTCGCTGAGGATGTTATCACGTAGGAAAACTTTACGCAAGCTGGCAATTTTCACTTTACTGCCAATCAAACCCAGGTAGGCCATCGACTTCTTACCCAGCACCGCAAGAATTTCTTCATCCATGTCGTGATTGGGTGTAACAATTACACAGAAGGTGCTGCTGTCGGGCTGAATTTCGTTTGCGGCCTCAACATAGGGTTTACATACCTGCCTGTATTGTATGGTATCGGGGTTTTCGAAAATATCGTTTCTCCAGTCAATCAGCGTAGTTTCAAACCCAAACTCAGGGGCAAATCCGGCCAATACCTTACCGATATGTCCGGCTCCGAAAATATAAAGTTTTGCCGGCCTGGCTATCGGTTCGATGTAAACACTCAGTTTACCCCCGCATGTCATCGCCAGGTCGGTTTGCAGGTTGTATTCCCTGAACAGGGACGATTGAGTTCTGATTACTTCGAGTGCATCGGCAATCACCTGCTTTTCGATTCCACCGCCACCCACAGTTCCTTCGATTGCCCCATCGGAAAACACCACCATTTTTGCACCCGCTTTTCCGGGGGTAGAACCACTCACCGAGGTAACAATACACAGCGCCGAAGCACGTGAATCGTTGTAGAAATCAGTAATTTTCAGTAATAGATTTTTCATTACAGCCAGTGTTTGACGGGAACAAATTTAATAAAAATGAGAACCATTGACACAATTCCAATCATGATTATACCGGAATTTATCACCCATCTATACTATGGAAATACAGTTTTAAAAATAATTAGACAACCTAGGGCTTTCCTGTAGAAGATGAGTTTGCCCCCTCACAAACCGGGATTAACTTCTTCCAAAAAACGACATGTTTCTTATTGATGATAAATAGCTTGGGGCTTATTTCGAATCCGTACCTGTCCAAACAATAATAATCCTCAACGATGTACTTAATATTATTATAGCGCGTATATTTTTTAACAGAATCGTTAACCATCGCAAAATCAGAAATAACGTAAAGTACGCTTGGTTTTTGCTGTGATAAAATAATATTCAAATCATTGATTAACATTTCATCAAAAACCTGACTACAGGCAAATGGTTTTCGATATATGAGCAATCCACAATTCTCTTGCTCTAAGATGTAATCATGCTTTTCGTGCAGGTATTTCATTAGAATATCTTCCTTGTCATAAAGCGGTTTGTTCTTACATGACATTACAAAAACACTAAGAACAAGCAACATATAAATGCCAATTTTATTAATTCCCATCATTGATTCGCATTAATCGAAGCACATTGTTTTTCGTTATTTTCCCATTTGTCTGGTTAAAGTTTAAAAATACGAGCAAGCCGGATTCGGTGGCTACAGAATTTCCTAAAAACGAAATATTTGTCATTCCCTTGTTTCCAATTACAAAATCGCCTAAATAATTGAAATTCTCGTCATAACAGGTAAATCCAAACTGCTTGTCCAGCCAAATATTATATAAGCCTTTGTCGTTTTTCTCCGGCATAAATAACTCGTAAAAGCGATAGTATTTGTGCGTATAGGGATTATACACCACCGAAAGATATCGAAATGTGCGCAAAGAGAAGTCCCTTACTTTGTCGCTGTTGTTTTCTTTAAAATCAGTACTCGATAACAGCAGGAATTTCCTTTCTTGCTTAGTTGCCAACAGCTTGTTCTCAATTATGCCTGATTCCATGTTGTAAACCAGCGCTGTATCGTGCATGGCTAAAGTAAGTATCACCAAGCTATCGTTGATACAAAAATACTCGCTGCGACCAAAATTGCTTAAATACTTTTCCTTGTAATTGCGGGGGTACTTCAACGGTAAAATGGTAAAATCACCCGTATTTACATCAATTGTGGCCATCATCTCCGTATCGAGATCGTAGGTTCTCAATCCGTAATTATCTTGTCGCACAATGCCTAAGAAAATCTTGCCCGAATTTTTATCGTATTTCCAGTTTATACCATCATCGGGCATCTGCTCGAAAAAGATACGATTATCAGTTTTTAGCAGGCAAAGCGTGTCAATATTACCAGTACTAACAACCAGTAATGAAAGCAGATAACTAAAATCATCGTTTTTTTGAGCAATAACAATGCTGTCGGAGTTCAGGGGCAACAACGAGCTTGCCTGCTGAAATCCGGTAATTTGATTTTCACGCAATTGCGAAGGCATTGCAATAATTTCGGGCTTGGAATTTTTGTCGGGCTTAATTTGCTGCCTGTAAATTTCGTCGGTCGAGCTATTCAGTAAATAGACATACATTGAGGCATCCAGTTCAAGGAATTTAACACAGGCGGGATCCCCTGTCCATTTTTCGAGAATAACAGAATCTATCGAAACCTCAAAATTAATTTCAGATTTCTTAGGTCGCTGGCACGACACAAAAAACAGAATCAAAATAATGGGTATTATCAGAATCCCTGTCAAACAGTTGCAACGCATAACATATTTCTTGGCTTAATATACTGAATATTTTATTAATGTATCAGGGTGCTGTGTAATACCTTCTCGATAAAAGAAATGAAACACCTGATAATGATTCTCAACAAGCTGTCGGCTAATCGGTTCCGTTTTCAATAATTCAATAACTGAATCAAACTCTTGAATACTTAATTCAGGTGCTCTCATCATCGGAGATTGGGTGTCGTAAATTACTTTATCTCTAGTTTTACATATGCAACCCTTAGCAGCATCCACAGCTGTACAATTTGACTCATCCAAACCAGTTACTTCACATCTTTGCCCATTATACACTACATTCTCTACTGTACATTTACAAGGACACCAAAGGTACTTCATCTCAGGAAGGTATTCAATGCTTTTATTGTGCCCTACCTCAACAAATTCGCCTCGATCAAATTTCGAACATGCTAATATTGAAATACTAACTATAGCAACAGCAGTAATTAAATAATATGACTCGTTTATTTTCATATAATTAATTTTTAGAATTATTTAACAAAATTATTTAACAAAATTTTAACAAATTGCCATGCACATTCTGAATCGATTTACGGGAATAATTCAAAGAATAATATTCCTCAAAACATTCCTATCTTTACCCACTAAACAAATATTACAACTAACATGAATAAAATTGTCATGCAAATTGGTTTGGTGCTACTGTTGGCACCTGCATTACAAGCCCAGCGGCTCATCATTACGCCCTACGAGCATTCCGAAAAAACCGTAACCATGACTTACGACGAAATTCTTCGTTACAGCCGGCTTTTCGACAGCACCAGCAACTACATCAAATATGTATCGATTGGGAAAACCGGAAACGGCTACGATATTCCGCTGCTCATCTACGATGCCTCGTCACAATTCGACCCTGTGTCGGCGCGAAAAGCCGGAAAAGCCGTATTGTTGATTCAGGCAGGAGTTCATGCCGGAGAACCCGATGGCACCGATGCCGGTATGATGTTGTTCCGCAACCTTTCGGTCAGCCGGAAAATTTTGTACCGCAATACCATTATTTTATTTCTGCCCAGCATGAATCCCGAAGGCTGTCTGCGACGCGGACCCAACAACCGGATTAATCAGAATGGCCCGGTCGAAATGGGCTGGCGCACCAATGCATCCAACCAAAACCTGAACCGCGATTACCTGAAAGCTGAATCGCCCGAAATAAAAGCCTTCCTGAAGCTGTTTAATGCCTGGATGCCCGATTTGTTTATTGATTGCCACACCACCGACGGTGCCGATTACCAGTATGTGATGACCTACGACCTTACCGACATGTGCCTGTTGAGCGACGCGCAAAACAAATGGCAGTCCGAAGTTTTCATGCAACCCCTGCTGAAGCGGATGCGCGAAAAATCTTTCCCCATGTTCCGCTATGTGACATTTAAAAACTGGCACGACCCCAAAAGTGGTCTGGTGCGGTGGATACCATCACCCGTGCTGTCGGAAGGCTATGCAGCTGCCCGCAACAGGCCGGGACTGCTGCTCGAAACCCACATGCTGAAACCTTACGGGCAACGTGTGGATGCTACTCTTGAAGTACTTATTTACGCTGCCTCGATATTGGATATAGAGCGCGAAACCATTATCCGCCTCAACAACGAATCGGATTTGGCCGTATCGAAACTCTACGAAACAAAAACCCCGGTACCGGTTGATTTCAACAGCCTCGACGACAGTGTTCAGATAGACTTCGAAGGGGTGGAATACACCGTAGTAAAAAGCCGGATTACCGGCGGCGACTGGTTTCAGTATTCCGACACACCGGCCATTCACAAAGTGTGGTTCTACCACAACCCGAAGCCTTCGGCGCGTGTGGAGCTTCCGGCAGCCTATATTTTCGAACCGGCGTGGCAACAGCTTACCGCAATTCTCGATGCCCATGGAATAAAATACACCAGACTGTATAAAGAAATGAAAATACCGGTAGAAGCCTATCGCTTCAACAAGGTAAAATTTGCATCGGAACCCTACGAAGGTCGTCAGCGCATTGTTGACTTCAGCAGCGAAACAATCAACGACAGCCTGGTTTTTCCGGCTGGCAGTATTGTGGTCGAAACACGAAATCCGTATGCCCGGTTACTGGCCTACCTGTTTGAACCGGTTTCACCGGCCAGTCTGGTGCGCTGGGGATTTTTCAATGCCGTATTCGAGCAAAAAGAATACGCCGAATCGTATGTAATGGAACCACTAATCCGCAGTATGCTGAAAAGCGACCCCTACCTCACCACCGAGTTCAACGAAAAAATGCAGAACGATAAAGAATTTGCATCGAACCCAAGGGCTATTCACAACTGGTTTTATATGAGAACAAAATACCGCGACACCGAAAAAGACATTGTTCCGGTTTACCGTATCAACGAAGTGACATTGCGAAAAATTCAGTCGAAATAAACATTGAAAAATCAGGGCAAAGCATACATCTATGCCATACTAACCGTACTGCTCTGGTCGACGGTTGCCACCGCATTTAAAATTGCACTTCGCGAATTCGACTTTTACAACTTCGTTTGTTTCAGCTCGCTGACGGCAGCCATTGCATTGTTTGCAGCCGTAATATTTTCAGGCAAATTAAAAGAACTCCGTGCTACAACATACCGCGATTTGGCCAAATCGGCCTTTCTGGGATTTCTGAACCCTTTTGCCTATTATCTCGTGCTGTTCAAAGCTTACGATATACTGCCCGCACAGGAAGCTCAGCCACTCAATTATGTATGGCCAATAATGCTCGTCCTTATTTCGATACCATTATTGAAACAAAAAATCAGCTGGCTTAGTCTTATGGCAATAATTGTTAGTTTCACCGGGGTTCTTGTCATCTCGACCCATGGTAAACTGCTCGACATGAAGTTCTCGAACGGGCAGGGTGCGGCACTGGCCCTGGGAAGTTCGCTTATCTGGGCTTTCTTCTGGATTTTC
The DNA here is from genome assembly GCA_029564465.1 of Bacteroidota bacterium. Lineage (GTDB taxonomy): Bacteria > Bacteroidota > Bacteroidia > Bacteroidales > ML635J-15 > JAGOEF01. Next base: position 16,320 of record JAKQPY010000215.1, read on the forward strand.
AGCATGAAAGACCACCGCGACGAAACCGTAAAGCTTTTTTTGAGTTTTGCCTTTGGCTTCATCTTCAGCCTGATTGCCTGCCTTATTTTTTCGAAGCCGGTCTTTGTGTTCTCGTATTCGGGACTGGCCGTTGTTTATGCCGGCCTGTTCGAGATGGGAATTACTTTTCTGCTCTGGTCGAAAGCCCTTAAATTTTCGGTGACTACAGCCAGGGTGAGTAACTTTATTTTCGCGTCCCCATTTTTGTCGCTTATCGGGATATACTTTGTAATCGGCGAAAAAATTCTGCCATCAACCATTGCCGGTCTGATACTTATTGTTGCCGGAATTGTGTTGCAGCAATATGCCGGGCGGAAATCAACTATACCCCGGATAAAATAAATTGAAATGGCAGTGTCAGATCAACAAAACATACTTAAAGCAAGTGAGGCACTAATCAGGAAGGAAGTAAAAATCGCTGACTCCCATCTCGACATCCTCCCGGGTTATTTCTCGCAGTGCCCCATTATCGAGAACGCAGGCTTTGTAGTTCAACGAGCTTAGCAAGTCGAGCACTTTTTCCCTGTTTTCGTGTCCGCTGAGTTCGGTTTGAATTTTTGGACGCAGGCGCTGCAAGGTCTGTATCATATTCGAAAAGACCAAAAATTCGTAGCCCTCCACATCGGTTTTAATAAAATCGAGACGATTGAGGTGGGCAAAAAGTTCATCGGGAATTTTCATTTCAACCGAGTAGCGGGTCGATTCTTGTTCATCGTCCGATTTTACTACGTGAGTCATCCCATGGTGCAGTACCCCGTTGACTTCGGGAGTGGCCATTTGTACCCGGGTGTTCTCGCCACCCAACGCACAGGCTTCGAGCCGGTGGTTGGCGAAAGGAGCCCGTTTCATATTTCGATGCCATATTTTACCGAACAGAGGAACCGGTTCCACGGCTATAAGCGTACCTGATTCACCGCAATGCTTCGACATGAACCAGGAATAATAACCCAGGTTTGCCCCAATATCAATGCAGACATACCCGGGCTTAATCATATTTTTAAGGAAAAACAACTCGGGATATTTCTTTTTCATGGCGCCCCTTTTCACTAAAAAAAGATAAGAAGCACTTATCAGCCGAAGATATCCTTCGAGCCCAAAAACTCTCAACATCAAGTTACGCAGGGCTTTCATAATTCTTCGAAATCAACATATTCGCCCTTATCGCCACTATTCTCCCCGGCTTTTTTCTTTCCCGGATTTCCGGTAACATGAACATCACCGGGTTTCCCCTTCTTTTGTTTCTGTTGACGCTTCATTTCTTCGTAAGCTTCAGGATTGGTCCTTTTCAGAATACGGGTTACCCACCACTTTAGTAAGTACGGAAAAGCATAACGCAAAAGCCTACCGATCAGGTAAATAATGAGAACAATCAGAATTAAACGTGCTAAAATCGGCATTTTCGAAAATTTTCTGCAAAATTATAAATTAAACACAGATTGAGAACAATTCTGAATCAGAATACACTCATGCTAATGTACATGCTTAAAAATCCCAAGCCGAAACCTGAATAAATCTGGGCCGGGGTATGACTGCCGGCAATCATTCTGGCAGTTCCGGTGATTCCAGCAATCACAATACATATCATCAGATAGGTATACAATTCGAGCCGGTAGGTTATTGTGAGGTAAACCACCAGGGCCGTGAGTCCGCCAATCCCGATGGTGTGTAAACTGATTTTCCATTTCAGGGTAACCAGTAGTGCCAGCACAAGACTGACAATACCACCGGCAATAAAATGCAGCAGTATGGGTGGAAAACCGCTGCGCTGCATGAAGTAAAAACTCAGGCTGTACATAACGGCCACTATGGCAAGGGGCAAAATCCGCTCCCTGCGTTCACTGATGGCGATGTTGCTGATGTATTTCTGAAGATAGAGCGCCGGAATTATTAACGCCGGCAGAACAAAAGTAAGCACAAAAACCACAATATATACCGCCTGCATTATTTTGAATGGCAGCAAACCGATATAAAAACCGCTGTTGAATATTACAAAACAGCCGAGGGTCGGTACGATTAACGGATGAAACAAAACGCTGACAACGCGCGATGCTGATTTCGCCGATCCGGGAATTTCCATCAGAGTTCTTTTCTTAGGCGGGCAACCGGAATATCAAGTTGTTCGCGGTATTTAGCCACGGTGCGCCGGGCAATAACATATCCTTTCTCCTTAAGTATGGCAGCCAGTTTATCGTCGGTAAGCGGACGGCGTTTGTGTTCCGCTTCAATACAGTCCTTAAGGATTTGCTTGATCTCACGGGTACTTACCTCTTCGCCCGAATCGGTTTGCATGCCCTCCGAGAAAAAGTGTTTCAGTAAATAATTTCCGAAAGGTGTTTGAATGTATTTGCTGTTGGCAACCCGCGAAATGGTCGAAATATCGAGGCCGGTCACATCGGCAATATCTTTCAGAATCATCGGCTTCAGATAGGTTTCGTCGCCCTGATAAAAAAACTCTTTCTGATACTCAATAATCGCATTCATCGTAACCAGCAGGGTATTGTGGCGCTGCTTGATGGCGTCGATAAACCACTTGGCCGAATCGAGTTTTTGCTTAACAAAAACCACGGCCTCCTTCTCGCTTCGCGATGGTCCGTCTTTCGACTTCGACAGACTTTGCAGCATGTCGGAATATTCGCGGCTCATCCTGAGTTCAGGGGCGTTGCGTTGGTTAAGACTTATTTCGAGTTTCCCGTTATGATTTTCGAGAATAAAATCAGGGATAATGGCCTGGGTAGTCCTCGATGATGAATCACTATAGCTGCTGCCCGGTTTGGGATTGAGCTTAAGTATCACTTCGAGTGCCTGTTTCAGTCCGGCTTCGTCGATATCCATCCGCTGCATTATTCTATCGTAATGCTTTTTGGTAAATTCTTCGAAGTAGTCAAAAATAAGAGCGTGCGCATCAAGCACAGCTTGAGACTTATGGTCTTTGCGATCGAGTTGGATGAGCAGGCATTCGCGAAGGTTGCGTGCACCAATTCCGGCAGGGTCAAGATCCTGAACCACATACAGGGCTTCCTCAAGCTCTTCGGCAGTAGTATTAATATTTTGCTTGAAAGCCAGGTCGTCGGCTATCGATTCCAGATCACGGTCAATATATCCATCATCCGACATACTGCCAATCAGAAATTCTGCCAGTAATCGCTGCCGCGGAGTAATCTGCTTCATCCCCAACTGGTCGCGGATGCTGTCATGAAAACTAACACCGGCAGAATAGATAATATCGCGATGTTCGTCGTCTTTCGAATAGTTGTTTGCCTGCAGGCGATATGCGGGGATATCATCATCATCCGGCAGATAATCTTCCAGCGTAAATTCATCGTCGTTATCGTTGGCGTCATCGGCCTCATCGTTGTTCACATCAAGATCATCGTCGTCGTCGCTGCCTTCTTCGAGGGCAGGATTTTCTTCGAGCTCTTTTTTAATACGTTGCTCCAACTGAAGCGTAGGCAACTCAAGCAGCTTGATCATCTGAATCTGCTGAGGCGAAAGCTTTTGCAGCATCTTTTGCTGTAAGGATTGTTTGAGCATAGCCTGTCAATTTTTCATAAAAATACGAAAAAAACCTTACAAAAGTTTAAAACTCGGCATTTTTTGGTGTTCGCGGAAAGGGAATTACATCACGGATGTTGCCCATACCGGTAACAAAGAGCATCAAGCGTTCAAAACCCAATCCAAAGCCACTATGCGGCACCGAGCCGAATTTACGTGTTTCGAGATACCACCACATTTCTTTTTCGGGGATATGCATTTCTTGCATACGGGTAAGCAGTTTCTGATAATCTTCTTCGCGCTGCGATCCGCCGATAATTTCACCGATTTGCGGGAATAACACATCCATAGCCCTCACAGTGCGGCCATCGTCGTTCTGCTTCATGTAGAAAGCCTTTATTTCCTTCGGATAGTTGGTTAAAATAACCGGTTTCTTAAAATGCTTTTCGACCAGGAAACGTTCGTGCTCACTTTGCAAATCGGTTCCCCAGCCCTCTACAGGATATTGAAACTGCTTTTTCTTGTTGGGTTTTGAATTTTGCAGTATTTCGATGGCTTCGCTATAGGTTATTCTTACAAACTCGTTGTTGAGCACAAACTCCAGTTTTTCGATAAGGCCCATTTCGTCGCGCTCGTTTTCGGGTTTTCCTTTTTGCTCATCAGCACGGCGGGCAGCCAGAAATTCCAGATCGGCACGACAGTTCTCGAGGGCATAGCGCACCAGATATTTTAACATTTCTTCGGCCAGATCCTGGTCGTCGTTGATATCAGAAAACGCCATTTCGGGCTCTATCATCCAGAATTCCGCGAGATGCCTTGCGGTGTTGGAGTTTTCGGCCCGGAAGGTAGGCCCGAAAGTGTACACTTCGCTCATAGCGAGAGCAGCCAACTCGGCCTCAAGTTGCCCCGAAACAGTAAGATTGGTTTCGCGACCAAAAAAGTCTTTTGAGAAATCAACTTTTCCCTCGTCAGTGAGTGGCGGGTTTTTAGCATCAAGCACGCTCACGCGGAACATTTCACCTGCTCCTTCGGCATCGCTGCCGGTAATAATCGGGGTGTGAATATTGTAAAAACCTTTGTCGTTAAAAAACTTATGAATGGCAAAAATCATGGCATGCCTCACACGGGTAACCGCTCCGAAGGTATTCGTTCTGAAACGCAGGTGGGCAATTTCGCGAAGAAACTCCAGGCTGTGCTTTTTGGGCTGCAGCGGATATTCATCGGGATTGGCTTCACCGAGAACTATCAGGTTCCTGCATTGCACTTCGACCCGCTGGCCACTGCCGGTCGATTCGGTGAGCATGCCTTCGGCCGAAACCGAAGCACCCGTGTGAATGCGTTGCAGAAGCGGTATCGTGGTTTCGTTAACTTCAACCACAATCTGTATGTTTTCGATAACGGAACCATCGTTCACTGCCAGAAAAGCCACGTTCTTGCTTTCGCGTTTTGTACGCACCCAACCCATTACCTGTACGTCGGTACCCGGTACTCCGTTCCGCAGTATTTCACCAATTTTTGTCCTTTTCATATCACAGAATTTTTAGCACGTAAAAATAGTAAAAATCAATGAGCACATTTATTCATCAAATTTCTTTTTGAAGTAATTGATTTTTTTAAGATATTTACACATAGTTTTTCGAAGCATTTATCGACATTCATAAATAACTTAAAACATTTCATCATGAGAACAAGCTTTACCCTCCTATTGTTTACAACCATGCTCTTAGCTTTTTCGTCGTGCAAACTGTTCGACAACAAACCTCCTGTGGTGCACCTCAACGGAGCCGCCGACACCACCATTATTATGCGCGAAATGTATCATGACCCCGGTTTTTTTGCTGAAGATAATTTCTCGAAAACTGAGGCGCTTCTTCTTGAAAACGATCTTGAAACTGCCATTCGCACCAACGACGAGGGTTACACCACCACCCACGAAGATTGTGTAATTTCTTACTCGGCAGCCGACGAATCGGGCAATACGGGCACAGCCACCCGCAACGTACACATCCGGAATATTTCATTCCCCTATGCCGGCTCCTACACGGTCTATCGTCATGCCAGCTCCACGATTGACGATACTACCTACAATACTACCATTGCCGCCGACACAAGGGTTGCCGGAAGAATACGCATCAACAAAGTCTGCCTGCATTACGACGCAAGTCTGGGACAAACCATTTCATATAAACTTACGGCTGATTTATGGGACACCGATTTAACCTCAACCCCCCATTACGATAATATCAGCTACAACAGCGGAATCGGGTTCATGAGTATTAAAGACACCGATCCATCGGTTCCATGGTACCGGGGAATGGGCTACGAAGAAGCCACTGCTGCCCGCCGATTTAATTATGTGCAAATTTTCAACAACACCTATATCGACGAAGACGGTTCCAATACGGCCAATATAAACGGTATGGCTGCATTCGGAATACCTTTCTCCGAAATTGTGTATTCGGGCACCGAAGTGCAAAAAATTATTCTGCGCTACAACATCTCCGACTACAGCACCAATCCTCCTACGGTAAACCTCATCACCGAAGAGTATATTCCGATTGATTAGCAGGTAAAATTTAAGGGGGACACATGATGTGACACCCCGATATTTTATATATTCGACTCCTGAATTATAACACCAAATTTTGGCACAGGTGTTGTAATATCAATTTCTTTGTCAAACTTAAATTTTATATTCTATGAGAAAATTTGTCAAATTCTTTATCCCGGTTGTTTTGCTGGCCGGATTTTTCATGATTAGCGGATGCGATCCGGAAGAGCCTGTTGATGGAACCGAATACGCATTGCTTATTCAAAACGGAGCGATGAACATTTACCCTGACGAAACCGTTGCCTATAATGCTGTTCTGGTTGATGAAGAAGGCATTGTTACTGCAGCAGCAGGTGTGACCTGGTCGGTAACACCTACTTCGGTGGCCACTATTTCGTCAGCAGGCGTACTGAGCCCTGTAAGTACAGGTACAGCCAAAGTGAAAGCCACATTGGTTAAAGACGGAAAGACACTCACATCGGAAGTTCCAGTCGGCATATATGCACCCGCATTGTTTGCCGTAGCACCTTCGGCTATTTTGTACGAAGCCGGTTACGATTTCCAACTCGAAACGGTTTATTTTACTACCGGTGCTCAGCCCAGCTACAGCTATACTTCGAGCAACACTGCCGTTGCCACCGTCAGCTCAACCGGTTTGGTTCACACCGTTGGTGTGGGTGAATGTACCATAACAGTAACCGCAAGTACGATGCAGGACAAACCGTTTATTGTTCCGGTTATGGTAATAGCACCTCCCACAGTGCAACTGCCGGTTACGCGCGTCGAAGTCAGCAGTTCTGCCGCAGATTTATTTAAAAACGAAACCCTGCAACTCACCGCAACTGCCTACAATCCCGATGGCCCGGTAAACAATGCCACCATCGAATGGTTCTCCGAAAACACAGCCATTGCCACGGTTAACGCCAATGGACTGGTTACTCCGGTTCAAACCGGTGAAACGTATATTGTAGCCCGTTGCAATGGAGTATTTGCCAAATGCGAACTGCTGGTTAATCCCGATACGGTGGTGATTGTAACACCATTTTATGTTGACCTGAATCAGGGTGCACAACAGCAATTTACTGCCGTGGCATATCACAATACACGTCAGGGTCTTACCAATACATACCCTATAAATTTCTCCTGGGAAATCCCCAGCTACGGCCCCGGATTCGAAATGTTTGATATCGGAACCGTAAGTACTACCGGACTGGTTACCATCAAACAGGATGCTATGATAGGTATGGCGTCGATGGTGATTGCCTACGAAACCGGACGTCCGCACATTGGTGGTGGTGCCCTCATCATGATTGGCTACGGAATGCCCTGGCCTAAATAGTAGTTTTTGGTTCAATTTATAAAAGGTTGTCCGGAATTCGGGCAGCCTTTTTTATTTTTCCTTATCGGGGAAAGCCGTTCTCAGCTCCAGCCAGATTTGATCGTAAGTATCCGGGGGCAGGAAAAAAATGTAGGGCAGGGTCTCGCCTTTCAGACGCAGGCTCAGGTATTTTGAACCTTTCTGAAAACTGATTTTAAACGAAACGATTTCGTCGGTGCGAATGTGCCTTGTTGAGTTTTCGCGTTGTTTTGTGATGTGCAGACCATCATCAATAATCAGGGTGCATTTTACCAGAGTATATCGAGTCACCAAAACAATAAATGCAATAAAAACGAGAATGAGACAAACAGCAGCGATACCCTGACCTGTATTACCCCACTGCGCATTAGCCTGTATGAGCAATCCTCCGGCGCATAATATACCGGCGGCGCCAACAATTGCCAGAACCTGTGAGATAACACGATGGTAACGGAGGGTGTAGGAGATTGCCATACCGACTGGTTTTTGTTCTGTTTTTGGTAAAAATAGCTTAAAATTTTCACAAATAGTAGCTTACAATTATTACAGTAAAAAGATTATCCTTCACACTGACGTGTCGTAAACTGTATAAATCGTTGAGTCAATTCTGATTCCGGGGTATTGAACAAATGCATTGCGTCAGATGGGTTAATATCTTTAATGCCGGCAATAATAGATTCTTCGGCACAAATTTCTTTTGCTTTTTTGTAGGCAAGGGTAAATTTCTCCATCTGCAAGTTGTAAACCGAAGCTTTTTCGATGGGGTCTTCAATATGAAAACAATTACTGAACATCAGATTAAAAAAGTTCAGTGCATCGAAATTTTCATGCCCATCAATTGCTTGTGCTTTCACAGGTTCATATTTATTAGCAGCTGCAGGCTCTTCAATCCACAGGGTGAGCTGTTGCAACAATCCATTGTAAGTATCCCTGTTTTGTTTGTCGCGATAAAACCTGAAATCTGGCATTTGACGGTACAAAAAACCGACAATATTGAGAATCTCGTTTTTCGGAAGATATTTTAACGAAAGATGATGGGGTTCTTCCACATAATTCATATAAACCGAAAAACCGTTTTGGTTGGCAAATTCAAAGATCCGGGGAATATCGCGGTAGTTGTTTGTCATCAGGCAGGTGCAGGCTGTAAATGATGTTTTGCGTTTACGGCAATATTCAATAAAGTAATCAAGATTTCGCCGGAATACATCGTAAGATGCATGTCTTCTGATGGCCTCAAAGCCTTCTTTATTGAGTGAATCAATCGAGACATTAATATTAAAAATCCCTTTTTCGAGCGCAGCTTTTACACGTTTGTTTAAAATCGTACCGTTTGTGGTAACCGAATTAACAATAGAAGGATTTACCTCAGCTACCATTTCCCAAATATCGTAATACAAGTCAATGAGGAAGGGTTCGCCACCTTTAAAGTTCAAACGTTTGATACCGGGAATCAATGGTTTCAATTCCTGAACAAAAGAATTGCCGTATAACGCTGCTGGTTTACTTGCCAAATCATGGTTGAAACTTTCGGAAAAATAGCCACTGCACATCACACATTCTAGGTTACAGCGGTTGCTAAGTTCAAATTCCAAAGTTACTATTCGGTTGATTCGATTAGTATATTTGTTATATATTCGGTAAGTTGCCGCTTGATGATTTTCGATTTGTAAACATCGTTGGCATTTCTCACAGCCTTTAAGCACCTCACCCGCCCTGAATTTCTGACGTAAAGCTTGTCGCTTTTCGCCATGCACAATATCGTTAAGTGATTGCAAAGGATATAACCCGATTACATCACTATTGCCCGAAGAACAAAAACTCACCTGTCCATCCATTCTGAAATACAAATTCCCGGCAGGTGCATAGCAGTACCTACTGAGGTTTTTATTTGTATTCGCTAAAAAATACATCAATTACTGATTTTCAATTATGTATAAATATTTATATTTATGCTTCAAAAATAAAAAATAATTTTGGAACATAAAAGCTATTACATCATATTTTTTGCAATATATAGCCGGTATTTAAATCAAGTAGATTGATAGTTATTTTTGTCTGAAAACAGGCCTTCTAACTCAGTGTTAATTGAAATATCTGAACATCGGGGAGGGGACAGAAATAGAGAACAAAAAGCCCATTACATTATTATCATATCACGCTTAAAACATTAACTTCACAAAAAAGATGGAAAACTTTACGCAAATTTGTTGTTGTCCAATATGTTCAGAATTCATACATTTGAACAAGATAGTAATCACATTTTCAGTGAAAAAGAAAGCTTTCGTGAATAATGTACCTTAGTAATCAAATTTTTGAAATATGATTTCATCTCTTATTGCGCAAACATCAGCCGTAGAGGTTATAAAAGCGAGAATTTCCGTTAGAAAATATTCGGAAAGAAGCATTGACAAACAAACCCGAGAAACCATTGAGATGATTATTTCCAGAAACAATGTGGGGCCGTTTGGAAACCAATCATCATACTGGCTGATTGAAACCAGCGATTTTGCTGATAAACCTGTAAAGCTGGGTACTTATGGGTTCATTAGGGGAGCAAAACACTATTTAGTCGGTGCAGTCGATAATAGACGTCAATATTGTCTCGAAGACTATGCGTATTGTAAACAAATGAAAATTCTTGAATTAACCGGTCTGGGCTTGGGAACCTGTTGGATTGGAGGTACTTTTCGGAGAAATGAGTATGCGAAAACAGTAACTTTATCCAATCATGAAATTATTCCTACCATTACACCTGTAGGCTATGCTGCTGATAAAAATTCTACTCTTGACCATTTGATTAAATCAATTGCCGGTTCGAGAAAACGAAAATCATTCGAAGAATTATTCTTTGAGACGTCCTTTAATACTCCACTTGCCTTCAAAGAAAAAGATAAATTGAGTTATGCACTCGAAATGTTGAGACTTGCCCCTTCGGCCAATAATGCTCAGCCATGGAGAATTATTGTCGATGGCAACAACATTCATTTTTATCTGCACCGCAACAAAGCTTTTAGTGCACTTAAATCGGTGGATTTGCAACGTATTGACATGGGAATAGCCATGTGTCATTTGGAGTTGGCATTAAACGAAATGCGAATTGCAGGAGTCTGGGGGAAATGTAAGGAACATAATTTTACTGGGGCAAAACACGAATACATTTGTAGCTATTTCTTGAAATAAAACGCTGCTGTTGCTTCATTTTTGGGGTATCATTTTTTGTTCTACCAGACCCTTATAAATACCTTTGGCCATCAGTTCATAACCTTTGGCATTATGATGACCATCGTAGACCCAATAGTATTTTTCAATTTGGTTCTTTATTGAAGGCTGTTGATAATAACTATAAAGGTCGATGCAGGCAACTTGCTTGTTTTTACAGAAGGATATTACATCAACAAACTCTTTTGAGTTATCTTGAACTTCGGATTTTATCGGGTGAAAAACACAAACAAATTTACAATGCGACGAATCGCATAATTGCTGATATTTGATAATGCAATTTTGCATTATTAAGATTGACTCCTTTTTACGTTTGTCAAAAGCAAGTTTTGGAATTAACTCTGTTGTGTAAAATACATTAAAAAATAATCTCGAAAAGTGACTGGCAGCGTAAATACATTCCCACCAGGGTCCGGTTTTAAAAACTATTCCTTGTTTGCTAAATCGTTCGAATCCACCTCTTCCAATAATATCAATTGGTTCTGTTAAATTTATGCATAAAATAACCAGGTCTGGGGAGTACTTCATTAATTTATTTTCCAAATTATAGTAACCAAATATAAGATCGCTGCCGTGGAGACCCGCATTCAAATATTCAAAGCGCGTATTTTTAATATTATATTCCAAAACCTTTAACCACGTGCTGTCTGCATGTGCCCCAATGCCCTCAGTAAAAGAATCTCCAATGGCAATAATTCTAAAGCACGAATCAGGTTTTGATTTGTTCCACTCTTTATCGCTAAACCCTTCTTTATTTGAAATACGCAAATGACTAAATTCTTTCGACTCTAATAGATAATCCTTATCATGCCCTGTAATCCAAAAATCTGCATTTTGACTATTGTAAGCACTAACATAGTTTTGATGATTATTTTCGGAAGGGGTATTATAGATACCTGTAAAGCGCAAAAAAAATTCAACGATTAACACAGTTATTATAACACTAGAATTTATTATGTGTAGATTGGTTTTATTGATGTTTGCTTTGTGCCTGGCAATGATGGAAATAATAAATTGAAATAATTGCCAAATAGCCAGATAGAAAATAACTGGGGTAATAAACGAAAACGACCTGTACGAGAATTTTAAATAGGCAAATATTTGAATAAACAGGCTACTGAAAATGATTGCAGGAAATATTTTCCCGAAAAATACATGAACTTGTTTCTGCATATAAATCAATTTGTTAATATGGTAATGTGGCTTTAAGCTTTGACTTTAAAAACCTGAATTGTCTCAATCAACTTTAAATGAACAGCTATTAATCCTATCCAGGGCAGAAACAATGGATAGGCAGCAAAATCGACTAATTCAGATGCGATGTATGCTAAACGGCCTTTTAAACGTTTTGATTTATTTTCCGGGAATTTTTCTCTAACATACAAGGTGTACTGGTTAAACTTTAGCGAAAGTCTGAACAGATTAATCAATCGAAACCCGTATAATTTATCTGTATATTTTTTTCGAAGGTTTCTTATCATCAAATTGTTTTTACCATCTTTTGTGGACCAATTTTCGGAATTTGGGTTTACTACTTCGTATTTTTCGGAAAAACGATGTAATCTTGAGCCTTCCGAAATTTTACAGGTGGCCACCGATGGTGAAATGTTATATTTTAAAAAACGTTTTATAAAGAATAATGTTTTTATAAAATCATAGTTGGTTTCACCCGGAAAACCAACAACAATATTGAAGTCAATCTCTATTCCTGCATAAGCAAATTCACTCAATTGCTTTTTTGCAAGAGAGCTGCTAAAACGTTTGTTCATCAGGTTTAAAACTCTTGTACTGCCGCTTTCAATACCAAAGTACATTTGAGCACAACCCGAATATTTCATCAATTGAATTAATTCCGGAGTTAATTTTGGGTGAATGGCTATCTGCGAGATCCACTTTATACCTAGTGCCTTATCATGTAACAGTGAACACATTTTCGTAAGTTGTTCGATGTCGCCCCCGATGTTGGAGCAGGTCAACCAGAAATATTCTATTTGCTGAAATTGTTTTTGTTGAAAAACAATTTCTTCGACAATTTTTTCAGGCTCACGAAAACTGTATTTCTTTTGTATTTTGCATTCATAACAAAAAGCACAACGATTAACACATCCGTTGCTAACCCAAACCGGCAAAAATTTAAACGAATAAGAGTTTGTGTCGAAAGCATCGAATGCCGCAAATGGCACATCAGATAGGTTTCCCGAAGCATCACCGATAGCGCAGTATTTCCATGCATGCAAGCTTCGGATATAATATCCGGGCAAATTGCAGAAATCAGATGTGTTTTTGAAGTATTCCATTAACACAGGGAACGAACGATCGCCATCACCCGTACAAACTACATCCACTTCCGGCATTTTTTGCACAATTGTTTTAAGGTTTCCGAATTCTCCAAAACAATAAGGGCCACCCCATATAACCGAAATTGAGGGGAATTCCAATTTTATTTTCTTAACCAACAAATAAGTGAAATGCAAACTGGTATAGTGTACTGTAAATCCAATGGATAGTACCGTGTTCTGGCGAAGAAAATCAATGATTTCGTCGATGAGCGGGGTTGCAATCTGAAACAACGATGCTGCATTTTCCCTGTTGTTCCACACATGTTCGAGGTTTTCCGAAAGCCACAAACCAGGGTTTAACAGTCCTTTGGGGGCTTTTATTGCCTCGTGATATAAGCCAATATTCATGTCGAAACAAGTAACACGAAAATTCTTTTCTTTTAATCCTGCAGCAATGATGCTCAAACCATGTGGTGGAGCATCAATTACCCAGGCAGGACATTGAATAAGCAGTATTTGACTTGTCGGTTCAGGCATTGGCGTATAATGGAACAGCAATAAAGATAATAAAACTATTTTCAATTAACCGTAGATACTCAATTTCTGTTGCAAATTTGTTTACTTTTACAGCTCATTCGTTTGATGAGATGAACGCTTTGCGCAGAAAAATATCGGATGCGGCTTATCCTCTGTGGAAGAGGTACAACAATATTCGTTCGGTAACTATCAGCTATCCTCACACTACGGATTTCTGTCATTCGCTGGAACGAAGCAAGATGATTGCCTACAACAGGGAGC
>JAKQPY010000263.1:0-1077 GCA_029564465.1 Bacteroidota bacterium
GACAGTGTTAATTTGAAATTAAATGGTAAAAACCTCGGAACACGTCCTATGCAAAAAAATCAGCATCTGAAATGGAAGGTAAAATATGAACCAGGTATTCTCGAGGCAAAAGGATATAAAAATGGGTTTGAGTTTATCACAAAAATGGAAACTACCGGTCCTGCCTTCGAATTAGTAGTTTCTCCGAATAAAACCACTGCCATGTCCAATTCAACCGATGTAGTAATCATCAATATTAGTGTGGTGGATACAGGAGGACGTGAAGTGCCTACAGCCAACAACAGAGTCAGATTTAAGGTCACAGGCCCGGCGAAAATTATTGGAGTGGGTAATGGCGATCCTTCTTCGCATGAACCCGATAAGTGCGAACCTGGCCTCTGCCAAAGATCTCTGTTTCAGGGGAAATGTCAGGTAATTCTGCAAATGGGAGATACACCCGGAAAGGTTGGTTTTGAGGCTCATAGTGAAGGCCTTTGGCCTGCTTCTACTGAAATTCACACCCTTGCTGATTCATTTCGTAATATGGCCCCTACCGAAGATCAGATAAGACCTGCAGGCATAAATGACAAGGAAAGAATTATGGGTGCAGATATCAGTTTCTTACCGCAACTGGAAGCCGAAGGAATGAAATTTTATGATTTTGGCAACAATATACCTCAAGATGTATTCGAAATCCTCAATAAATATGGATTTAATTATATTCGATTAAGAATCTTTTATCAACCCGAAAACCCCGAAGGTTATTCCCCCAGTAAAGGATATTGCAACTTGGCACAAACCCTCGAAATGGCCCGACGAATTAAAAAAGCGGGAATGAAATTCCTTCTCGATTTTCATTATAGCGATTATTGGGCTGACCCGGGCAAACAATATAAACCCAAAGCCTGGGACTCATTACCATTCGATATTTTGAAAGATTCCGTAAGAAATTATACCGTTAGGGTGCTTCGTGCCCTGCAGGCTCAAAATACGTTACCCGATATGATTCAGCCGGGTAATGAAATTAATCACGGTTTGCTATGGCCCGAAGGTCATATTTCTCAACCGGATCATTTGGCTGACTTACTCCAGGCTTCT
>JAKQPY010000226.1:0-6572 GCA_029564465.1 Bacteroidota bacterium
TGAAAACAAGAATGCAGAAGACAGAATACAGAATACAGAAGGGGCGTTTCGTTGGGAGAGAAAAGCCTGCTGCTCCGAGGGAATCTGGCAATATCAAGCCAGCGGCGAATGCCTTCGGATTGAATGCCGCCCCCTTCTGTATTCTGTCTCCTGAATTCTGCATTCCCCAAAAAAACAACATATGAAATACCCATGATCAATAAATAGCACACCAACCGAGATGAATATCTATCTTCGCATAAAAATTGCGTTTTATGTCAGAGATAAAATTCACACAGGTTGTAGGAGTTGGCTGTGGTATTGATGTTCATAAAGACCTTATCGTAGCCACGATACAAAAAGGCAACGAACAAATAGAAACAAAAGAGTTCAATGCCTATACAAGTTCTTTGAAAAGTTTGAGAGATTGGTGCAAAGAAGAGGGAGTTACCCATATAGCCATGGAGAGCACCGGGGTTTATTGGAAACCTGTATTTAATGTTCTGGAAGAAGACTTCCACATTATTTTAGTAAATGCCCGACATGTCAAGAACGTGCCGGGTCATAAAACGGACAAAAAAGACAGCCGGTGGTTAAGTAAACTTTTACTGAGTGGACTGTTAAAAGGAAGCTTTATACCACCTTGTGAAATCAGGGAGCTCCGTGATTTGGTACGTTACAGGAAGAAATTGGTAGCCCAGATTGCAAGTGAAAAAAGCCGCATCATAAAAATACTTGAAGATGCTAACATAAAGCTTTCAAGCGTTCTTAGTAATGTTGATGGAGCTGTGGGTACAAAAATTTTAGACAGTTTGATTGAAGGTAAAACCGAAGTCAGCTATTTAATGCAGTTTTATCACGGAAAGATCAAAACATCCAAAGAAGAATTCAGGCTAGCTTTGGAAGGGAAAATCAACTCACACCACCGATTTATGCTTCAATTACATAAGGACAGTATTGCTGATAAAGAACGGATGATTGTCCGCATCGACAAAGAAATCGAAATAGCGACACAGGCTTATCAGGTTGAAATTGCATTATTACAGACTATCCCTGGTGTAGCAAGGGATAGTGCAATAAGTATAATAAGCGAAATAGGTGTCGATATGAGCATATTTCCCGATGAAAATCATTTAAGTAGCTGGGCAGGAATGAGCCCTGGAAATAATGAGACAGGTGGAAAAAAAAAGTAGCAAGAACAGTACATGGCAACAAACACCTTCAAAGCGCATTGGTTGAATGCGCTTGGGGAGCAACCCGTAAAAAAGATGGTTTTTTAAAGCGCAAATATGAAAGCTTAGTTGGAAGACGTGGTAAAAAGAAAGCATTAGTCGCCGTTGGGCACAAAATAATTATTGCTGCATACCATGTTATTAAAGACAAAGAATCATACAAGGAGCCACAACTTCATAATAATCCCCGAAAAACAAAAAAGCAAATAAAGAATTATTTGAATCGGTTACAAGAACTGGGTTATAAATTGCCAATAGAACAGAACCAATTTGAAGAAGGTCGTTTTTTTACTGAGCCGTTTGAGAGCTCGAGTATGAAATTGACATAGTCCATGACAAAATGGGCACTCAAGTTTAAGCACCAACCGATGTTACCAATTCTGTGAAAACAGAACGGAGTACGAAGATGAAAATTTAATCTCTTAAACTTGATTTTAATTAATTGGATTCTAATAACTTAAAAATTATATACAGATGAAACACATTATCTTAATCATCAGCCTGTTATTCTCCGCCTACCTGGCGCAGGCACAATGCAGTAATCCTTATGCAGGGCCTGACGAAAGCACCTGTGGTGTTACATACCAGCTCCATGCCACAAATACCACTACGGGAACATGGACGGCTTTTCATAACGGCTATCCGATAACCGTAACATTTATTAATGGAACGCATCCATATTACCCTGTGGCCTGGGCAAGTATTCAAGCTTATTCCGAGTTATACTATGATGTTGATTTTGTGTGGACCGACAACAGCGGACCATGCTCCGATACCGTAAGGATACGGTTTGCCCGCGAACCTTCGGCCAGTGTAGGCGCATTCGATTACGACGAAACCTGTGGAAACACCTATACTTTTGCCGCCGACACCACAGGGGCAGGATGGGCTTACGGCACATGGGTTCCATATCAAATATCTGCTTATTTTGACGACATTAACGACCCATTTGCTACTGTAACCATTGATCAGGGCATTTTAGCTGATAGTGCCTATGTTAATGCCCGGTTTATTTGGACAATGAACAACTATGGTTGTATTGCAAAAGATACCATGTATGTTACTTTTTACCAAATCCCCACCGCTAATGCCGGAATCAATGATTCGGTTTGTGGCTATGAATACACCTTGCATGCCTATTATGGTGCCACACCAAGCGAGAATTATACGCCATCGGGTTGGTGGCAATTTCATGATGGCCCCGGTGCAAGTAATATTATGAATCAATTCAACATAGAGGCTTACTTAACAGTTAGTACTTGGGGCACCTACCGATATGTGTGGCACGAAACCAATAGTTTACAACCAAGTTGCTATTCCACCGATACGGTTACCATAAAATTCTTAGAAATACCATCAATATATGCAGGTAATGATTTCAATGTTTGCGGTAATACGGCTGATCTTCAGGGAATCAGCTCCGGGTTCGTAGGCTCCTGGCAAAATACCCCCGGCACTGCTTTTCAGAATCAAATGAGCCCGGTTACCTCAATAACTACATCGCAATATGGCCCACGGATGTATATCTGGCAAGAAGCCGATGGTATGTGTAATGACAGAGACACTGTGATGGTAACTTTTTACCCTCATCCCAATGCCGAGATATTGTCAACCCCCGCCGATTTCGACACCTTGGCTTGTGGATTGGGATACAGCCTGTTAATGGCTGAGCCAGCCAACCAAGGGCAATCGGGTCATTGGTTAGATGCCAGCGACCCCTTCACCTTGTTTAATGCATCAAGTCAGCCCGATTTCGATACGGTTACGGTAACCCAATACGGGTATCACGATTTTTACTGGATTGTAGAATCGATGATTGGGGATGAAGAACCCGGATTTTGCATCGACACTGCCGGTCCTTTCAGTGTGAATTTCCTCGAAATACCGGTTGCCAATGCTGGAAATGATACGGTTTTTTGTGGAAACACAGGGATACTAACTGCAGTTCCTTCAGTGGGAGAAGGCCTTTGGTCTGTGTTCGCACCAATTACTTTTATTTCTTGTGGAAGTCCGATAGCGACTGCCTTATGTGCAGTATACAATAATCCAAATTATCCCTATTTTGAAATTTTTTGGACAGAAACAAACGGAATTTGCTCTGATACTGATACAATAAAAGTTACATTTAGTTTTGTGGTAAACACTTATCTAACAGACACAATAATTGCACCGAGTTGCTCCGAAGTCACTCCCAATTTGGATGTTTTATCCAATGACTGTGAATATATTGTAAACTGGAGCCCCACCGATGGGGTAAACGGACCTGACACTCAAAATCCCATTATAATGCCTTTGGAGTCAACGATGTATTCGGCAATAATTACCAATTTATTTTCGGGTTGCATTACTACTGATTCGGTATTTATTTCGGTCATTCCAACCGACACATTATCGCTTTGTATGGTAACTGTCAACGACGACAACAAAAACCTGGTGGTCTGGGAAAAACCTGTTTCCGACATAATTGATTCATTCCAGATATACCGCGACAACGACGGAATTTTCGAACTGCTCGGATCAAGCCCTTATGATGCACCCGGCGAATATGCTGATATAAGTTCGCAACCCCAGTCGCAATCGTATAGTTATAAGATTTCGGCCCTATATGAGTGCGGACAGGAAACTGGGTTGAGCACCGCTCACAAAACCATATTGCTTACATGGGAAATGCTCGGGACTTCCGTGTGGCACCTGATGATTGATCCCTATGAGGGTACCGACTATGCCGCTGTACAGATATTCAGAGGAACCGACCCGGAAAACCTGCAGTGGCTGACGACACTGCCTGCCGATGCTACCGAATACACCGACAACGATGCGCCCACCGGCAGCTATGTGTATTATCAGGCAAAAATAGAGCTGTCGGCCCCCTGCAACCCGGCCAAATCTGGAAATTCAATATTGTCGAATATTGCTACCAACGACCCCGGATTTTATGCGGTGTCCCCGGTTGAAATACCGCAGTTCAACGTCTCGCCCAACCCAGCCCGCAATACCGTAAATATTTCGTTCACCGCCCCCAATGCCAGGCTGAGCATTTGCGACCTGAACGGTAATAAGTTGATTGTGAAAAATGACTTTACCGGCGGCGAAATCAATATCGAACATCTGAAAGCCGGTGTGTATGTGGTGAAACTGGAGACGGAGGAGGGTGTTGGTGTGAGAAAATTGGTGGTGGAATAAATGAATACAAGAATGCAGAAGACAGAATGCAGAAGACAGAAGGGGCGTTTCGTGGGGCAAGAAAAACCTGCTGCTCCGAGAGATTATGGCAATATCAAGCCGGATGCAAATGTGTTCGAATTGACAATCGCCCCCTTCTGTCTCCTGAATTCTGTATTCCCCGAAGAAAACACAATAAAAAAATACCATGGAACGAAAACCCTCACAAAACTTTCAAGACTTAATAGTCTGGCAAAAAGCACATCAGCTGGTTCTGGAAGTTTATCGTTATAGCGAATCATTTCCCAAAGAAGAAATGTTTGGATTAACATCACAACTGCGCAGGGCCATTACTTCGGTTGCTGCAAATATTGCCGAAGGTTTTAAAAAACGTGGAAAACCCGACAAAATGCGATTCATAAATATCGCTCAGAGTTCGCTCGAAGAATGTCGCTATTATTTCATTCTGGCTCAGGATTTAAAATACGGCAACAGCAAACACCTCGAAACAATGGCTGAAGAAGTGAGCAAACTTATGGAAAGCTACAATAGTTCAATAAAAAGTTCGTGTTCCTAAATCAAAATTGCAAATTAAGAATGCAGAAGACAGAAACAAGAATGCAGAATTCAGAATACAGAAGGAGCGTTTCGTGGGGCGAGAAAAGCCTGCCGATCCGAGAGAATCTGGCAATATTAAGCCAGAGGAAAATGTGTTCGAATTGACAACCGCACCCTTCTGTATTCTGTCTCCTGAATTCTGTATTCCTAAAAACAAAAGACAATGAAAAAACAAATTCTCATCCTAGGCATACTCCTTTCAACAACCACGGCTTTCGCCCAGTTCGGCGGAGGCTCCGGTACCGAGGAAGACCCCTACCGCATTTATTCTAAAGAACACCTTGAAGAGTTACAAAACAGTCTTTCGATAACGGTTGATTACACAGGCACACACTTTTCGTTGATGAACGATATTACCGATTCGCTGAGGACGCCAATTGGAAGGTTAAATCTGGACTTTAACGGTTATTTTCATGGGCATGGTCATACCATCAGGGTAGCTCTTGACTACAGAAACGACAGCTATTATTATACCGCCTTGTTTATGATACTTAGCCCGGAGGCATATGTTGATTCAATTACAGTTGAAGGATACATTTATGCCATGTGCGGCATTGTTAACCTTAACAAAGGAAGGGTTAACGCACTTATAAATAAAACCGAAAATAATTATGAAAATCTTAATTTTCTTGGAACAACCCCAAATGCAAGTGGAATTTGCAGATCGAATGTTACCGGTGCTATCGTTGAAAATTGTACAAATTATGCCACAATACACGGGTACTATTTAGGGGGGATTTGCTGTGCATCAGCAGGGAGTATTATCAATTGCCGGAATTACGGGAATATAAAAATCTATAACTCACAGGGATTGAATAATTTAAATGCAGGTGGAATCTGCTATAATAATTCCGGAAGTATTACAGGATGCAAAAATTTCGGTTCCTTTGAGTTTACCGGTCAGGAATTAATCGTGGGCGGCGGTGGCATTTGCGGGCACGCAAACGGGCCTATTACTAATTGTCAGAATTATGCAAATCTATCGGGCAAAATAGATAATCTTGGAGGTATAGCAGGATCGGTTATCGAATCAGCAATCAGCAATTGTTCAAATTATGGAATTATTGATGGTCGTAACAATATCGGAGGAATAGTTGGAGACAATTTTAGCTGGAGCTCATCAGTAAACAATTGTTTTAATAGCGGAAATATTTATGGGATTCAAAATGTTGCCGGCATTTTCGGAAATCGAAATGATGATACAATTACAAATTGTTTAAATGTAGGTCTCTGTTATGGTTCGGCAATAACATGTCTTGATACAACAGGGCTATTAACCAACAACTACTACGACAAACAAATGTGCCTCAGCAAAGGCATTGATAGTACGGATATTTCAGGTTCAGCCGAAGGCAAACTTACCAACCAACTAACAGGTACAAGCCCCGAACTTCAGGCAATGCTCGGCAATGGCTGGTCGTATGCCGAAGGTCGTTATCCCATTCCGCTAGGTTTAGAAAATGACAGCATGGCATTAGTTGCAGCAACACCTGTTTATCTGCATTTTGAAACAGAAGAAGCTTATAACCATGTTGACAGCGTAAGCAAAAATTTTACTGTTGGACTTGAAAACAATGTAAG
>JAKQPY010000231.1:0-21212 GCA_029564465.1 Bacteroidota bacterium
CAACAGTATTACGAGTGCATCTATTACAGTTACTGTAGTTCCTGATCCAAGTATTACTGTTCAGCCTGTAGGCGATGCCATTTGTGAAGGTGGTACCTACACCATGAGTGTAACCGCTACCGGTGGAACACCTGCACTGACATATCAGTGGCAGGATTCTCCGGATGGTATTACGTGGACTGATATTGCCGGAGCAACAACCGATACCTATACTACACCTGTATTATTTAATACAACTTTTTATCAGGTGATTGTTGAATCTGCCGCAAATGGCTGCAATATTATAACAAGTACGCCTGTTTCGGTCGTGGTAATTCCGGGACCTGCCATTGTAGGACAACCTGTTTCAGGAGCCATCTGTGAAGGTGGAACCTTTACAATGAATGTAGTTGGTACGGGCGGTGTGCCTCTTTTGACCTATCAATGGCAGGATTCACCCGACGGAATAACCTGGACAAATATTGCAGGTGCGAATACGAATACTTATACAACTCCTGCATTATTTGTGACAACTTTTTATCACGTAATAGTTGGCGCTCCTGCCAGTGGTTGTTCAAGTGTGATTAGTTCGATGGTTACTGTAACAGTAATTCCCGATCCGTCTATCACAGTTCAACCGGTTGGTGACGCTATTTGTGAAGGTGGAATCTACACTATGAGTGTTACAAGTTCAGGAGGTACACCTGCCTTAACCTATCAGTGGCAGGATTCACCCGATGGTATTACATGGACAAATGTAGCCGGGGCAACCTTCGATACATACACAACCCCCGTATTATTCACAACAACTTACTATCAGGTTATAATAGGAGCATCTGCCAGCGGATGTAACAGTATCACGAGTGCTGCTGTAACGGTTACCGTAGTGCCCGATCCCAGCATAACTGTGCAGCCCGTTAGCGGAGCAATTTGCGAAGGCGGAACCTACATGATGAGTGTTACTGGAGCCAACGGCACTCCGGCACTTACTTATCAGTGGCAGGATTCACCTGATGGTGTTACATGGACAGATATTGCCGGTGCAACGAATTCATCATATACTACACCTGCGCTATTTACAACTATGTATTATCAGGTCATTGTTGGTGCTACGGCAAGTGGATGTAATAGTATTACAAGCGCTACCGCAACAGTCACAGTGGTCCCCGACCCAAGTATTACATTACAACCTTCGGGTGGCTCTATTTGTGAAGGAGGTTCGTTTACAATAAGTGTTGTAGGCAGTGGTGGAACACCATGGCTGACCTATCAGTGGCAGGATTCACCCGATGGAGTAACTTGGACAAATATCGCAGGTGCAAACAGTGATACCTATATTACTCCTGCATTATTTTCAACTACATATTACCAGGTAGTTGTTGGTGCTTCAGCCAGTGATTGCAACAGTATTACCAGTGCTTCGGTAATGGTAACGGTGATTCCTGATCCAAGTATTACAGCACAACCTGTGGGTGGTTCAATTTGTATTGGAGGAACCTACACCCTGAATGTAACAGGAACTGGCGGAACGCCATGGCTTATCTATCAATGGCAGAATTCGCCGGATGGCATTACATGGACAAATATTGCAGGTGCTAACTTTGATACCTATACAACACCTGCGTTGGGGGTTTCCACCTATTATCAGGTTGTTATCAGTGCATCAGCCAGTGGTTGTAATACCATTACAAGTTCTTCAGTTTTGATTAATGTAGTTCCCGATCCGGGTATAACAGTGCAGCCCATCAGTGGTTCTATCTGCGAAGGCGGAACCTATACTTTGAGTGTGACCGGTTCCGGTGGTACTCCTGCATTGACTTATCAATGGCAAGATTCACCCGATGGTATAACATGGACAAATATTGCAGGTGCAAATGCTGATACTTACTCAACCCCTGCATTGTTCGCTACAACACATTATCAGGTAATTGTAGGCGCAACGGCCAGCGGATGTAATAGTATTACCAGTGCTTCTGTTACAGTTAGCGTTGTTCCTGATCCGAGCATTACAGTTCAGCCTGTGGGTGATGCTATTTGCGAAGGTGGAACCTACACAATGAGTGTTACCGGAAGTGGTGGCACTCCTGCATTGACCTATCAGTGGCAGGATTCGCCCGATGGTATTACATGGGCAAATATTGCCGGAGCTACAAATAGCACATACACAACACCATCCTTGTTTGTGACTACCTATTATCAGGTAGTTGTTGGAGCAACAGCCAGCGATTGCAATAGCATTACCAGTGCATCAATTACGGTTACGGTTGTTCCCGACCCGAGTATTACCACACAACCTGCTGGCGGTACGATTTGCCAGGGAGGAACATTTACAATGAATGTAAGTGGTATTAACGGAACGCCGTCATTAACCTATCAGTGGCAGGATTCCCCAGATGGTATTACATGGACTAACATTGCCGGTGCTACTGCAGATACCTATACAACTCCGGCATTATTCACCACTACATATTATCAGGTGATTGTTGGGGCAACTGCCAGTGGATGTAACAGTACAGCAAGTGCTTTGGTTACGGTAACAGTAGTTCCTGACCCGGGTATTGCAGTACAACCCTTAAGCGGAGTTATTTGCAGTGGCGAAACCTATGCATTACAAGTAGTTGGCACCGGAGGTACACCTGCATTATTGTATCAGTGGCAGGATTCACCGGATGGCGTTACATGGACTGATATTGCAGGAGCAACCAACGATTCATATACAACTCCTGTATTATTGGTAACCACATACTATCAGGTTATTATCAGTGCAACCGGAAATGGCTGTGAAACAATAACCAGTTCGGCCGCTACAGTCACAGTTAACCCATTGCCCGTAATAACTTTTGTTGACCCGGTAACTGCCTGCAGTAATGTGTTACCGGTTACGCTTGATGCAGGTGCCGGACATGCTGCTTATTTGTGGAGCACCGGTTCAGTTACACAAACAACCGATGTTAATGCTTCCGGCATCTACAGTGTTACCGTTACCGGATTCAATAGTTGTACTTCAACCGATTCGTATAACCTGTCAATTAATCCGGCACCAACAGCAACAGCAAATGTAACATCCAATTACAACGGTCAGGACATCAGCTGTTTTGGGTTTGCTGATGGTACAGCTCAGGTTATTCCTGCCAATGGAACATCACCATTTACATATCTTTGGGATGCTGCCACCGGAAACCAGACTGCGCAGCAAGCCACCGGTCTGAGTGCCGGTACTTATACCGTTACGGTTACCGATGCAATGAATTGCACTGTGTCGACGAGTGTCGTAGTAAATGAACCACCACAATTAGATGCAAACACCATGGTAACCAGTAATTACAATGGGCAGGATATTAGTTGCTTCGGATTTACCGATGGTTCAGCAATTGCCAATCCTTTCGATGGTACAGCTCCTTACTTCTATCAATGGGATGCAGCGGCAGGTAATCAAACAACACAGCAGGCCAATTACCTTGGGGCAGGATTGTATCAGGTTACTATTACTGATATTAACGGTTGCAGTATAGTGCGGGATATTACACTGACTCAACCAACACAAATCGATGCCAGTACCATGGTAACGAGCGATTACAATGGTCAGGATATTAGTTGCTTCGGGTTTACCGATGGCTCTGCATCTGCAACCCCATGGAATGGCACTGCGCCATATTTCTATCAATGGGATGCAACTGCAGGAAATCAAACAACTCAGATAGCAACCAATTTGGGTGCAGGAACCTATCAGGTAACTATAACCGATAATAATTCCTGCAGCATTGTGAGGAATATTACACTGACACAGCCGCCACAGCTTGATGCAACAACTGCTGTAACCAGTAACTACAATGGTCAGCAAATCAGTTGCTTTGGTAATAATGATGGTTCAGCAATCGCGAATCCATCAGCAGGAACCGCCCCATACTTCTATCAATGGGATGCAGCTGCCGGAAATCAAATTTCACAACAGGCTATCAATCTGGGAGCCGGTACATATCAGGTAACCATTACTGATAATAACTCCTGCAGCATTGTCAGGAGTGTAACATTAACCCAGCCAACCCAGCTTGACGCTGTTGTGTCGGTATCGTCGAACTACAATGGACAACAGATCAGCTGTGCAGGCGAAAACGATGGCAGCGCAATCGCCATCCCATCTAATGGAACATCTCCATACACATATCAATGGGATGCCAGCGCAGGCAATCAAACCACGCAAACTGCCAGCAACCTGACTGCCGGAACTTATCTTGTTACCATCTCCGACATCAACGGATGTAGCATTCAACGCAGTGTGGTAGTAACCGAACCTTTGCCTTTGAATGCAACCACATCTGTAACATCGAACTACAACGGCCAACAAATAAGTTGCTTTGGAGCCAGCGATGGAGCAGCTATTGCAAATCCGACCAATGGCACCGCACCCTACACCTATAACTGGAGTGTATCTGCCGGAAGTCAGACTTCGCAGATTGCAATAAATCTACCCGCCGGCACCCATTTTGTAACAGTAACCGATATCAATGGCTGTACCTTTGTGCAGAATGTCACGTTGACTGCTCCTACAGGTTTAATTGCTTCTACATCAGTAACATCCAATTATAACGGACAGCAAATTAGTTGCTTTGGGGAATCTGATGGATCTGCAATTGTCAATCCGGCTAATGCAACACCTCCTTATTTCTATCAATGGGGCTTATCGGCTGGCGGTCAGACCACTCAACAAGCAATAAATCTACCTGCTGGCACTCATTCGGTTACCATCACTGATATCAATGGTTGTAGTATTGTGAGAACGGTAACTCTAATCCAGCCGGGAGAATTGGATGCTATTGTTTCGGTTACTTCGAATTACAACGGACAGAATGTAAGTTGCTGGGGATCAACGAATGGATCTGCTTTGGCATCTCCCAGTTTTGGAACAGCTCCATATACCTATCAATGGAGCGCCAATGCTGCCAGTCAGACTACAGCTCAGGCATTCAATCTCGCTGCCGGAACCTATTTTGTAACGGTTACCGATATTAATGGGTGTACTGCAGTTCGTAGTGTCGTCGTAAATCAACCCCCGCAAATTACCGCCAATGCATCGGTAATTTCCGATTATAATGGTCAGGACGTAAGTTGTTTTGGTTCTCATGATGGTTCCGCTCAGGTTACTTTCAATGGAGGAACCGCACCGGTTTCGTATCATTGGGATGCTGCTGCCGGTAATCAGTTGAACCAAACAGCAGTAGGACTGGGAGCCGGAACGTACTTTGTTACCGTTACCGATATTAACGGTTGTACTACCCAGACATCTGTAACACTTACGCAGCCAACAGCGGTACAAGCTTCAGCAGTGGTTACTTCTGATTACAACGGTCAGAATATCAGCTGCTTTGGAGCATCCGACGGAAGTGCACAGGTTAATCCAAGCCAGGGGACTTCACCATACACTTACCTTTGGGGGGCAAATGCAGGTAATCAAACGACGCAGGAAGCCGCAAATCTACCCGCAGGAAATTACTGGGTGACTGTAACTGATATTAATGGTTGTACAATTTCGACCAGCGTTCAGTTGACACAACCCATGATGCTTGCGGCACCGGCCTCGGTATTCTCGAACTATAATGGTTATAATATTTCCTGCTTCGGAGCCTCCGACGGAGCGGTAATTTCCAATCCTGTTCAGGGAACTTCACCCTACACGTATTTATGGGATAGTAACACCGGAAATCAAACCACACAAATTGCTTCAGGTTTGGCACAGGGTACTTACTTTGTAACCGTGACTGATATTAATGGCTGTACCGCTACATCCTCAGTGCTTATCACGCAACCAACTCCCGTAGTGGTACAGGTAAATGCCCAATCGGTAATGTGCGGTATGTCGCTGGGTTCAGCTGCAGTAATTGCCAATGGCGGGGCTTCCGCTTACACCTATCAGTGGTCGTCGGGAAGTACGGGAGCCATTGCACCGGGCCTTGTGGCAGGAACGTATTATGTAACTGTTCTTGACCAAAACGGGTGCAGTGAAACAGACTCCACAACCATTACCACCATTGGTAATTTGGGTGTAACTTTCACACTTCAGGCTCCGGTTTCCTGCTATGGACTAACCGATGCTGTACTGGCCAGCAATGTTGCTAACGGTGTACCTGCTTATTCTTATATCTGGTCGAATGGCAGCATTACCGGCAATCTGACAGGTATTGGTGCCGGAATGTATAGTTTAACTGTAACTGACTCCTGGGGTTGTATGGGTAATTCATCATACCTGATTACGCAACCTGCCGAAATACAGTTGAATTTTGTTACCACCGATGTTACATGTTATGGCGAAAGCACAGGAACAGCTATGGTGGTTCCGTTCGGTGGATTTACACCTTATGAGGCTCTTTGGCCCAATGGTGATAACTCGCTCAGCACTTCGGGACTGGCTGCAGGTGTTTATGTGGTAAGTGTTACCGATGCTCATAATTGTGTAAAGACCGGAGAAATCGTAATAAATCAGCCACCCGAAATGATTATTAATCTCAATATCGACAGCATTGATTGCTTTGGACTGCGTGGAGCTATCGAAGCATTGCCGGTGGGTGGAACACCGGGTTACACTTACCAATGGATTGGTAACACCATAAATGCTACAGGACCGGTTATACTTAACCTGCCTGAGGGAGTGTATTATCTCACGGTTACTGACTCCCGCGGTTGTACAGGGACAAAAATGGTGATGTTATCACAGCCTGCAAGGCTTGAAGGCAGTTTTGTTTACAGCAATCCAAGTTGCATTGGCAACCACGATGGAAGTATTGATGTTGTTTTAACCGGTGGTACTCAGCCTTATGCAACCGATTTGGGAATTGTAATTAATAATATGGTGTATATCGATGGTCTTCTCGAAGGTCAGTACGAAATCAATATTGCGGACTTACATGGCTGTGAACTGTATCTTGGCCCGATAACACTTACTGATCCAGATATCGAATGCTTGCGGATACCTCGTGCATTCTCTCCAAATGGCGATGGCCAAAACGACACATGGGAAATTATCAATATCGAATTATACCCGGGTGCAATTATCGATATATATAACCGCTGGGGACAGCACCTTTGGTCGGGTGATATCACCCAACAATGGGATGGAACCTGCAATGGCACACCTGTGCCGACCGGCTCTTATCTGTATGTAATCGATCTGCATAATGGCGAGGAAGCAAGGGTTGGTACAGTAACTGTATTGTACTAGGAATATCTTTAACTTTACAAAAGACTGTCTTTGAGGCAGTCTTTTGTTTTTTAATTTATTGTATGAATTTTTATTTAAGTTATTTTTTCTAATGGGGAAAACAGAACGGAATATTCTGTTTTTTTGTAAAGTAATTGGCGAGACATGAGTGAAAGCGAATCGATTGTATTGAAAGGGGTAAGGGTTCACAATCTGAAGAACCTGAATGTTGAAATTCCATTAAACAAACTGGTGGTAATTACCGGACTATCAGGCTCGGGGAAATCTTCACTGGCATTTGATACGGTATTTGCCGAGGGACAAAGGCGTTATGTCGAAAGCCTGAGTTCGTACGCGCGTCAGTTTATGGGACGCATGAATAAACCCGAAGCGGAATATATCGGCGGTATTCCTCCTGCTATTGCCATCAGGCAGAACACCGGCTCGCGAAACCCGCGCTCTACGGTAGGCACCATCACCGAGATTTATGAATATATCAAGTTGCTTTTTGCCCGTATCGGGAAAACCTATTCACCTGTTTCCGGTAATCTGGTACAAAGTCATGTTGTCGACGATGTGGTGAATTATTATAAAACCTTGAAACCTGACTCACGATTTTACATCTGCTTTGACTATGCTTTAAGGGAAACCCCGATACAAGAACAATTGAATTTTCTTTCGCAACAGGGATATTCCAGACTTATTCTGAACGAAAAACTTTTTCGTTTCGAGGAAATTGACGAAATGGCAATTGCAACCGGAGATAAACACCTGCGTATTGTACTCGACAGACTGGTTGTAAAAAAAGATGAATTAAGCCTCGGACGGGTGGCTGATTCGGTGCAGACTGCTTTTTTCGAAGGTAATGGCTCCTGTCTTGTCATGGTTGATTCAGAGGGTCAAATTATTTGGACCCATTTTTCAAGTCTTTTCGAAGCCGATGGCATCAGTTTCGAAAAACCCACCGAAAACATGTTTGCATTCAATAATCCGGTAGGAGCTTGTCCTGTGTGCGAAGGATTCGGCCAAACCCTGGGTGTTGATCAGGATTTGGTAATTCCCGACAAAAGTCTCTCTGTTTACAACGAGGCGGTAGTATGCTGGAAGGGCGAAAAAATGCAGGAATGGAAAGATCTTTTTATCAAACAGGCACACAAATACGGGTTCCCGATTCACAAACCCTATTATGAACTCACGGCTGAGCAAATAGACCTGTTATGGAATGGGAATCAAGAGCTGCATGGCATTAATTCCTTCTTCGAAATGCTCGAAGAACAAAAATATAAAATTCAGTACCGGGTAATGCAATCGCGCTACCGTGGAAAAACCACCTGTCCTTCGTGCAAAGGTACACGATTAAAAAAAGAAGCCGGTTATGTAAAAATCGAAGGTAAAGCCATTACTGATTTGGTGGACTTACCTGCCGAAATGCTGATTCAGTTTTTTAATAATCTCCGGTTGAATGAATTTGACTTGCCGGTGGCTGAACGCATAGTACTTGAGATTACAAACCGCCTGCAGTTTCTATGTGATGTAGGTTTGGGATATCTCAGTATCAATCGTGGGTCGAATACACTTTCAGGCGGCGAAATGCAACGGATTCATCTGGCAACTGCTCTGGGTTCAAGTCTTGTGGGTTCACTGTATATTCTCGATGAACCCAGTATTGGCCTTCATCCGCGTGATACCCATTTACTGCTTAAAGTTCTGCGACAATTGCGCGATCTGCAGAACACCGTGTTGGTTGTAGAACACGAAGAAGAAATAATTCAGGCTGCCGATTATATAATCGACATAGGGCCAGGTGCAGGATATCTGGGTGGTGAGATAGTTTTTACAGGAAGTTTTACCGAATTACTGAAAGACGAAAACAGCCTGACTGCTGATTATATTTCGGGGCGTAAATCGTTGCAACTACGAAACGATACAGCAATTTCGAAGAATTACATTGAGATTTGTGGAGCACGGCATCATAATCTTAAAAATATTACCGTCCGTTTTCCGCTCAACGCCATTACCGTTGTAACCGGTGTAAGTGGTTCGGGAAAAACCAGCCTGATACGTGATATTCTTGTACCGGCACTGAAAAAGAGTCTGGGGCTTGCCAATATGAAAACCGGTGATTTCAATCGTCTTGATGGCGATTTAAGCCTGATTTACGACATAGAGTATGTCGATCAAAACCCGATTGGTCGTTCATCACGATCTAATCCGGCAACGTATATAAAAGCCTACGACGAAATCAGAAAACTGTTTGCCGATCAGAAACAAGCCCAGATGAATGGTCTGAAACCTGCCCACTTTTCATTCAATATCGATGGGGGCCGCTGTGAAGAATGTCAGGGCGAAGGCGAAATTCGTGTGGAGATGCAGTTTATGGCGGACGTTTTTCTCGAATGTGAGGCCTGCCACGGAAAACGTTTTAAGGACGAAATTCTCGAAATACGTTTTCAGGGAAAGAACATACACGATATTTTGGAAATGACGATTGCCGAAGCTGTAATATTTTTCGAAGAGCAGGGTGGGGCAACCGGTAAACGTATAAACGCACTGCTGAAACACTACCTTGATGTGGGCCTGGGATACCTTAAAATGGGACAGTCGTCAAATACCTTTAGCGGAGGTGAAAACCAACGCGTGAAACTCGCTACTTTTCTGAGCCATGAGAAAGCCAGTCCTGCCATATTCGTTTTTGACGAACCCACAACCGGTCTGCATTTTCATGACATTAAAAACTTGCTTGCAGCTATGACCAAGTTGCGTCGAAATGGACATACACTAATTATTATTGAACATAATCTCGAGGTAATCCGAAATGCTGACTGGATTGTCGATCTGGGTCCCGAAGGTGGTGATAAGGGTGGAAATATTGTTTTCGAAGGTACACCCTCGGCGCTTATTGCGTGTAATCAATCTCACACCGGTAACTTTCTGAAAAGCCGGGTGTTGAAATAATTAAAGTGTGGAATCGATTAAATAAATACCTGTAACCTAAGAGCCGCCAGATTTTTGTAATTGTATTCAGTTTCTGTTGCATTATAAATAGGTCGTCTTTGCCATTCGAGTGTGCATTTCAGGCTATGGCCTGCAAAAAACACATTCACACCCATGTCGTAATGCAACGAGGGTTTTGCCATGGCTTCGAAATCGCTATAGGTGGCTACACCATATATCTGGAATCTTTCACCATTTTTCAGAGCGAAGGGCAGGAGATAACCTGCCTGTGCAAGTACCGCCATACCTGTACCTAACAAGTTTTCACTTATCGCATTCGTGTAAGGATTCATCGTCCCAAAATTTAAAATGTAGTTTGGACCGTAGTTGTAGTAGTAGAATGCCGAATAGAATGTAATGGCATCGTTATGCTTCAACGGAATATCTAGAAACAAATCAGCACCCAGATGAAGCTTATCGTGTTTCGTCCGGCTAAGGGTAATAGCATCAGTGTAGGAGGCTGTGGCTCCCGGGTGAAAATCGAAACCAGCTCCAATATTAAAAACTTTCTTGGTGCCGATATAGGTGGCTACATAAAATGGCATCATGGCTGTTTCCTGTTCAAATATCTGATATTGAAAATAGCCTTTGTACGACAGATTGTTGTTCGAAATATCGAATGCAGTATTAACTGCCGGTAATGCAACTGTAGGGGTTCGATCACAACGGAATGGTTTCACAACAGCCATGCGGTAGTCGAACTTACCCAGCTTTCCACTGATAAAAATGCTGAGTTGTCGCGCCGATTGGTCTGTAGTTATCAGGTTGGGGGTTGTAATAACCGGAATGTCCATCCCCAGTGTTTTGGCTGAACTGCTGCTCGTAAGACGGCTGATACCGTTATACATGTTAAGCCCGGCACCAACAGCCAGTTTATTGCTGATTATCTGATAACTTAACCAGTTGTCGTAAAGAAAGATGGATGGTTTAGTGCCTGAATAGGGTCCTGCCGAAGTTGTTACCGGTTGAGCAGTCAAGGCCGGCATCACAAAATAAGTAAATCGGCCGAAAATTCCGGTAATCGAGAAGTATGTCCGATAAACAGCAAGATCCGCATCAGTACCAATGGCCTCGCCTTGTGTGTTTAAAGTACCCGGATTAAACTGCATATACCTGGCCATGATTTGTGTGCCGAAACCCGGTTTGATAAATATTTTTCCGTCTTCACTCAAGTTGATTTTTATTCCTTTCTGTAAGGATGAGTAATCAATCTGGCTAAATACCGAGCCAACCCAAATAATAAAAATGCTAAGTGATATAAGTTTTTTCATGTGTTATTTTTTTACCGTTGTAAATATAGGAAAATATTTTCAGGTGTTTTTATTACTATTAAATAACGACTTTTAAAAAAATATTAATGAATAATTTTGTGATGTCATTGTGTAATTTGTTAAATATCAGTAATTTCGACTTGTCTCAATTGATTGGGACATCTTATTCAGGTATCAATATTTTGATGGGGCGATCAGGGCATGCTTCCCATAGTATGTTTGTTCCGAAAACCCATAAAAATTATTTGTATGAAAACAAAAATTGAATTTTTCGAAGTACAGAAACAAACCCAAAAATGGATTTGGTTTCTGATGATGTTTCTCACAGTACTCATCCTGTGGGTAATTGTTCAGCAGCTAATCATTGGTGTACCGGTAGGAAATCATCCGGCACCCGATTGGGCACTGTTTATTATTCTGGGATTTTTGCTTCTTTTCTTGGTCTTTTTGAAGTTTGGTAAACTGGAAACTAAAATTGATGAAAATGGTGTAAGCTATCGCTATGTACCTTTTCAAAAGGAATTCAGGTTTATAGCCTGGAGCGAAATCGAAAAAAGCTATGTGCGAATCTACCGGCCCATTAAAGAGTATGGAGGCTGGGGCATGCGGACGGCTTTTAACGGGGATAACGGCATAGCGTATAATGTGGCCGGGAATATTGGCCTGCAACTCGAGTTGAAAAATGGAAAGCGCATCCTGATAGGGACCAATAAAGGCAAGGAAATCGAAAGCGTTTTGAAGAGCATCCAATCATTAAAAGCCTAAGCCTTGAAAGCAATATCAATAATATTATTGTTGCAGGCGATTTTCTGGCTGATTTTACTCTGGAAATACCGCAATGCTATGCCCGAAATGAAGTGGCAAATGACGCTGAATATCCTCGTAATAATAGTTTCGGGGCTTGTCTATCTCGACTATCTGGGAATTCCGATTCTTACATCCGATATTACGCAAATTTCCATGGTAGTATGTATAAGTCTGGCTTCATCGACCATGTTTAAGCTTTCGCTGCATGGCGGAGTCCGCCCTTCAGTGTATTGGGCCGACGCATCTCTGTTGCTTGGAATATTTACGGTTATGGTGCTTTGCAAAACAGGGCTGTTA
The DNA here is from genome assembly GCA_029564465.1 of Bacteroidota bacterium. Classification (GTDB taxonomy): domain Bacteria; phylum Bacteroidota; class Bacteroidia; order Bacteroidales; family ML635J-15; genus JAGOEF01. Next base: position 12,541 of record JAKQPY010000231.1, read on the forward strand.
CCCATAAAATATCTTGTGATTGGTTTTTTGATAATGAATGTTTTGTATCTGATCGCAGCAACCGTACTATTTATTCGGACGATGATTCCTCGAGGCAATTACCGTCTGTTTTTGCAGGATTTCAAACTGCGTATGGCAGGACTTCATTTACTAATCTGGATACTTGGGTTTTGCGTTTCGATAGCCATGAGTCTTGGTGACGAAAAGGCAATTTCATGGGTACTGGCCGCTTATACTGCCTTATTTGCAGTGTATATGTTTATCAGCGGATATCAGTATTTATCGCATTTGTTTAACCGATGGCATAAGCCGGCAGAAGCAGTCTCTGCCAAAACTGTGAATTCAAGTGTTTTACCCGAAACCATTCACGAAATTATGCGAACCGAAAAACTCTATACCGACCCCGAATTCGATCTCGACATGTTAGCAAAACGTTTAGGAATCAGCGTGTTTCAAACTTCGCAATTATTGAACCAAACAATGAAAACAGGCTTTTACGAACTGGTAAACAGTTATAGGGTAGAGGAGGTTAAGCGACATCTGGCAGCCAACGACGACCGCCATTTTACCCTGCTGGCCATTGCTTTCGAAAGTGGTTTTAACAGTAAATCGACCTTTAATCGTATTTTTAAGGATTTTACAGGCAAAACCCCGGGAGAATACAGTAAAACCTTCAAATAGTACACCCAAAATGAATAACAGGATACAATCGCTGTCCTGGTATTTATTTGCACGAAATTTGAGGTAAATTAAATAAACATTCATTATGAAAGCGATCCGTGGAATATTCCTGCTGATTATACTGGTTGCCCTTATGGGGTCCACTTCGTGTGTTGTTGTGAAACGCGACCGCTATGGGAGCCACTATAGACTTAATAAAAAAGACTCAAAATACCATCGCGTATTCATTCACATCGGCCCAAATAAAGGCAAGGAACCACGAATCAGTCCTAAAGGAACTTACCATCCAAAACATTGAGAATTCAGCGTAGTTGCTTTGCTGACAAAACGGACTATTCTACGATTGCTGGCAAGCGTTTAATTGTAAAACCCTTATATAACAAACGCATTACGACATCAGTAATCAACTGAATGATGACACAGATTACTTAACTTAAAAATAAACAGTCCATTCTTATACTGTTTTCAACAATATGGAGGCTATAAGAATTTTCCTTTAACCCATAACTTGTAATAAAAGTAAAATATACAGATTTACGCGGTTTTACTTCCTCCCGAAAACAACGCAATTTGTTTTGCAGGTTTTCATAGGTTGATTTATCTATTGTGTACAGGTCGTTATAAAATTTCATCTCGCATAGATTAATCCTGTTGTCGTCGCGGTCGATTACCATATCTATTTGGGCTGAATTACCTGCCCATGATGACTGAACTGTAAAAACTTTCCCAATTCCCAATTCATTTTTTATTTGCTGAATGTGCTTTAAACAAATTGTTTCAAAAGCAAAGCCTGTCCAAATTTTAAAGTTTTGTTTAACAGATAACCTTTCCCATGTTCCCTGACCGGTTGATGCATAGGGTTCGATAAATTTGAGGTAAAACATGCAGTATTCATCTGACAACCGAAAAAGCGAGTTTCTGTTTTTCTTGCCAAAAGGAGTATATTGAGCTACAAAGCCAGATTCGGTTAACTCGTTCAAAATATTACTGGTAAATCCAGACTGTTGCAGCTTACATTTTTCTAATAGCTCTTTTCTGGTTATGCCTTTATGGGTTTGTGCTAAAGCCTTGATTATAGCAGTGTGTGTGCTTGAATTATTGAAGAGGGAAGCAAAAACCTCATTAAATTCATTTCGTAATTCGCCATTATTTTCAAAACATAATCTATCAATGTTTTGTGCTACACTTTGACCCTTGCGTATCATCTCCAAATAGCGTGGAACCCCGCCAATGGCCATGTAAAGTAATAAAATATCATAGCTCTCCAATTTAATGCTTCTGCTTTCGAGAAAAAGCTTTGTTTCGTGCAGATTAAAAGGGAGTAGCCTGATTTTTCGGGTAACACGGTTGTGTAAACCTCCTTTATTCTGTATGATATCGTTTACCATATAGGACGCTGCCGACCCACATATCACCACGACTAAGTCATTTCTCTTTACACAATAGGTATTCCAGAAGTTTTCAAACCACATTAAAAAATTGGAGCGCCTTGATGCCAGCCACGGAAATTCATCGATAAAAATTACTTTTTTATTTTTGCTTTTTATGCTATCTATACACTTTCCTAATATCGAAAATGCTTGAGACCAATCATTGGGGGGCTGATTACCAACGGGTAGCTTATTAAAGGATTCAACTATTTGCTTGTGAAAATTCAATAATTGATTTTTCATACTTCCATTGTGCAAACCCGTGACTTCAAAAACAATTTGGCTTTTAAAAACTTCACTTACTAAAAATGTCTTCCCAATTCTTCTTCGACCATATATTGCCACCAACTCAGATTTGCTGCTAGAAAGCAGGTCTTGCAATATCTTGATTTCATGTTCTCTTCCTATAATATTCATAATTCAAAGAAAATATAATGCTACTTTATCTATAATTTGAGTATGATTAAAGTACTCAATTAAATTGTTTAATTCAAATGCAAAAATATTGAATTAATACTTTATCTCAAAATATTAAGCCGATAAAGAAGTGTTTCGTGGAATTTATCTTTGCATGAGTGAATTTATAAATCAAGGGCATTAACTCAATGATGGATGGCTCGTGTTCCACTTATGGCTATTCGCTATGCCACCATAATATGAGCTTCAGGTTTATCCCAGTAATTCCACTGCCTTAGCAATGGCATTATGCAAACCTTCGGGGTTCGAGCCACCTGCAGTGGCAAAAAATGCCTGTCCGCCACCGCCACCATTTATGGCTTTGGCAGCCTCACGTACAATGATGCCTGCGTTCAGATTCCGGTTGGCTACAATATCTTCGTCAATCATTATGCTGAGCGATGCTTTGTCGTTACTAACGCTTCCCAGTATGCACACCAGATTTTTAATCTCCGACTTTAACTGATAGCTTAGGTCTTTGAGTGCTCCTGCATCGCAATTATCAACTTTTTCGGCAATCAGGCTGAAGTTTTCGCCACGTTGTACTTTTTGTTTCAATAGCGATTTTACTTGTTTCAGGCCTTCCTTTTTAAAATCTTCAATCTGGTTGCGCAGTTGTTTGTTCTCATCGATGAGATGTGTTACTGCCTCCTGAATGTTCTTTGGATTTTTTAGTTCCTGCGAAATCTCATGTAAGGTATCAGCATGGGCATAGGCAAGTTTTTCGGCAGCAAGCCCGGTAATGGCTTCTATGCGTCTGATTCCTGCTGCGATGGCTGATTCCGATATAATTTTAAAGAATCCGATGTTTCCGGTACTATCCACGTGGGTTCCACCGCAGAGTTCAACGGAATCGCCGAAGCGGATGACACGCACCGTATCTCCATATTTTTCACCGAACAATGCCATAGCCCCCAATTTACGGGCGGTAACAAGTGGTACATCGCGTTTTTCGTCAATATCGATATTTTCTCTGATTAATTGATTTACCCTCATTTCAACAGTTCTGATTTCTTCCGCGCTCATTTTCTGAAAATGGGCAAAGTCAAAGCGCAGGTAGTCGGGATTAACCAACGAACCTTTTTGCTCAACATGGGTGCCAAGAACTTCTCGAAGCGCAAAGTGCATCAAATGGGTAGCCGAATGGTTACGGGCGGTACTGTTGCGGCGTTCTTTATCGACAACTGCATCGAAAACAGCATTCAAATCCCGTGGTAGCTTTTCGGTGAAATGTATTATGGTGTTGTTTTCGTAGCGAGTGTCAAAAATTTCGATGCGCTCGGTTTCGGACGCTATATAACCGGTGTCGCCCACCTGACCGCCACTTTCGGCATAAAATGGAGTGATATTGAAAACCAATTGGTACAAGTCTTTCCCTTTCTGGTTGATTTTCCTGTAACGGGTAATCTGAACGGGTGTCTCGGTGAGTTCGTATCCAAGAAATTCTTCGATTTCGTCCTCAATCAGTTGAATCCAGTCGCCTTTATCGACTTCGGAGGCTTTTCGCGCACGATTTTTTTGTTCCTCCATTGCTTGTTCGAATTCTTTGCGGTTCACAATCAATCCGTTTTCACGGGCAATCAGGTCGGTAAGGTCGAACGGGAAACCATAGGTGTCGTAAAGGATGAACGCATCTTTGCCACTCACAATGCGGTATTCCTCCTTTTTTATTTCTTTTATCAGATTGTCCAGCATTTTGATGCCCTTATCAAGGGTATGCAGGAACGTGTTCTCTTCTTCGCTGATAACTTTTTCGATGAATGCTTTTTGGGCTTTCAGTTCGGGATAGTAGTCGCCCATCTGGTCAGACAGGGTTTCAACCAAACGACACATCAGCGGCTCATTGCACGAAAGAACCGAATAATAATAGCGCACAGCCCGGCGTAAAATTCTGCGTATCACATAACCGGCCTTTACATTCGATGGCAGTTGTCCATCAGCAATAGCAAAGCTTACGGCGCGCAAGTGATCGGCAATAACACGCATGGCAATATCAGTTTTATCGGAGCTGCCATAATTGAAACCGGTGATTTCTGCAATTTTCCCGATAATGGGGGTGAACACATCGGTGTCGTAGTTCGATTGTTTTTGTTGTAAAACCATGCACAGGCGCTCAAATCCCATTCCGGTATCAACATGTTTGTCGGGCAGATTTTCGAGGCTGCCATCGGCTTTACGGTTGAATTGTATAAACACCAGATTCCATATTTCGATAACCTGTGGATGGGATGTATTTATTAGACTGCGTGCGTCTGTTTTCAACCTTTCGCTCTCATCACGCAAATCGATATGCACTTCGGAGCATGGTCCGCACGGTCCGGTGTCGCCCATTTCCCAGAAATTGTCTTTGCGGTTCCCATCGAGTATTCGGTCGGCGGCAATATGGTCTTTCCAATACGAACGCGATTCGTCGTCTCCGGCTAGTCCTTCAGCCTGTTCTCCGGCAAAAACGGTAACATACAAACGGTCGACGTCAACTTGCATTACCTCGGTAAGAAATTCCCATGCCCAGGCAATTGCTTCTTTTTTGAAATAATTACCAAACGACCAGTTCCCCAGCATTTCGAACATGGTGTGGTGATAGGTATCGTGGCCTACTTCTTCGAGGTCGTTGTGTTTTCCCGAAACACGCAGGCATTTCTGACTGTTGGCTATTCTGGGATGTTGTGCAGGACGGTTGCCCAGAAAAATATCTTTAAACTGGTTCATTCCTGCGTTAGTAAACATCAGTGTGGGGTCGTTTTTAATCACCATGGGAGCCGAAGCAACAATGTGGTGCTCTTTCTGCTGAAAGAAATCGATAAACGATTTGCGTATTTGTTTTGACTCAATCATAATTCTGCAATACAGGTCGTTAATATAAAATCGCTTTTTTAAGGATTGCAAATTTAGGCGTTTTAATTATATTTGCATCCTCTTATTTGCAGGATTTGAAAAAATATCATGTTTAAAACAAAAACAAAGTTCAATCCCAAGTCGTTGCGCTTCGAAAAAGTTCCTTTTAGTTTGAAGCGTCTGATTATGATTTTGTTGCCGCATGGCTTTGTTTCGCTGCTTACAGCCACCGCATTTCTTGTTATTTATATGGTCTTTTTCGAAACACCCGAAGAGCAGCTTCTCCGTGCCGAAAACCGGTATTTAAAAAAGAACTACCGCGAAATGAGCGAAAAATTTGCTGATATAAACGCAAAGCTCGAAGACATGGCCGTTCGTGATAATGAATTATATCGCTCGGTATTCCAACTCGACAGCATTCCATTGGCATTGCGTAGTTCGGGTTACGGTGGCAGCGACCGCTATGCATCGCTCGAAGGATTTTCCAGCTCAGGAATAGTAATTGATGTGGCAACCAAGCTTGATATTCTGGCAAAAAAGCTTGAAGTTCAAACCAAGTCGTATGCCGAAATTTCGGAATTGGCCATGCAACGAAGCCGTTCCCTGAGGTGTATGCCGGTGATGCAGCCCGTTCATAATCGTTCGCTGAACCACATTGGGTCATATTATGGCTATCGCCGCCATCCGGTTTTCAATACAATGCAAATGCACCATGGTGTTGATTATGTTGCAACAACAGGGACACCAGTCTATGCTTCCGGCGATGGTAAGGTAGTACGCATCGAAACCAACGATACACGCTCCGGGTATGGCAATCTTGTGGTGATTGACCATGGAGTCAATGGTTTAACCAGTTGTTACGCCCACCTGAACAGCATTGGCGTAAGCCTTGGGCAGTCGGTGAAACGTGGACAGGAAATAGGCAAGGTAGGCAATACCGGCCTTTCCACCGCACCCCACCTGCATTTCGAGATTCGTGTTAACGGCAACTCAGTCGACCCAATGAAGTATATTCTTAGTGTTACTCCCAAACAGTACGACGAATTGCTGCAAATGTCGAAAATCGAAGGCGGAACTTCTTTTGATTAGCTCGTATCGTCCACTTACCTTTGTTTTTCGGACTTATCGGTTAATTGGTTTTAAGCTATTTTTACTAATGTTTCAAACATATCATCTTTCTTCCTATTGTTATATTTGAACACAAATTCAGCTACGTAATTGGGCAGATATTTTAAACTGACTTGATGATATTGACCAATAATTCCACGTTTAACAATTGCCCAAAATGATTCAATTGAATTTGTATTTACTCCCTTGTAAGAATATAATTTCTGGTGGTCAATTGAAATATGTTCGATTATTTGCTCAAATTTTTTATAGCCTTTATATTCATCTGTAATTATTAGCGATTCAGATTTATCAACGTATTTATTTACAAGTCGTTTTAAATCAGTATATGTTGTATTTCTCATTACTTCGGCAATAACATTTCCATCTCGTTCAACCATTCCAGCAACAGGAATTTTATTTGTTCCTCTGCCACGTTTTGGATTAATGTCGCTTGCCGCTGCGTTCCCTTTTTTGCGATTGAAATTAAATCCTTCTTTCTTTAGTTCTTTTATTTCCTTGTCAAGCTCTGGAATTGAATAATCTGATAAAATACCCGTTGTTTTACCATCATTAAACTTTCTGGGTTTTCCTCCGATATATGTTTCATCCATTTCAATAATACCCGAAAGTTCTAATTCTTTGTTTTCCATTATCATCAAATGGCGTATTTTATGGCCAATAGTCCAAGCGGTTTCGTAGTGTATACCTAAATTTCGTTCTAATTGCTTTGCTGAAACTCCTTTTTTTGCATCTGTAACTATTGCGAAAGCATAAAACCATGTTTTTAATGATAGTCGTGTATTGTGTAGGTTTGTGCCTGTAGTTACTGAGAATGTCTTATTACAGGCTTTACAGTTCCATCTGTAATCTATATTGCGATTGCCTAAATTAGTAGAACCACAATAAGGGCATTTTTTCTTTTTTCCCCATCTGACTTTCTCGGCATATTCAATGCAGGATAGTTCAGAATTTAGTTTGTTTGATATTTCAATTAAGTTCATAATGTTTATTTATCATTTTTCTAAGTTTAACACAAGTCATTTGAGGGTATTTTTGAGATAACTCTACAAAAAACAATGTTTTTATTTTTTCGATATCATTAAAAGGACTATTATTCTGTTTTCTGATTTTTTCTTCATTTTTCATTATGTAGATTGATATTTTCCGCTCTTTTATGGCATTAAATATCATATATATAATTAAAGAAATACCAGTAAAAACAATAAATGTTGGTATTAGCCAATTTATTGAATCAAAAACAATAAAACCACTAATTGTGTTTATAATTCCGACTGTTGTTATTATTGCATCCATAATAGAAATTGAATTTTTTAGGTAACTTTTCATAATTTTAAGGTTTATATTTGCCTTGAAATTACATTATTTTTTTAATTTCACCATTTAACCGATAAGTCCGTTGTTTTTTTAAATTCTTTTCATTAGATTTGTTCAATGAAAATTTTAAACTTCATTAAACGCTTTTATCCACCTGCATCGTGGCGGGTTCCCGTTATAGTTGTTCTTGGCACACTTACCGGAATCGGGCTTTACACATTTTACGTTTCCAGGGCCTGGTCTTATTTATCCGATTCTCCCGAAACCTGCGTGAATTGTCATATTATGAAAACCGAATACACCACCTGGCGTCATTCATCGCATGGGCGTAATACCACCTGCAACGATTGCCATGTGCCACACGATAATATTTTCAGGACTTACTTTTTTAAGGCAAAAGACGGAATGCGCCACTCTGCCATATTTACCACGAGGGGATATTCGCAAAGCATAACCATGCTCGATCCGGGCCGTTCGGTTGTTCTTGAGAATTGTATCCGTTGTCACGGAGATCTTACGGGAAAAGTAATGGCCAATCTGGACTATGATAAAGTACAGGAAGGTAATGGCAAAGTTTGTTGGGATTGCCACCGCGAAGTGCCCCATGGACGCGTAAAAAGCCTTTCGTCAACTCCATGGGCCGAAGTGCCGGTCCCTGAATCGCCTGTACCCGAATGGTTAAATAAAATCACTATTGTCCGATAAAAATATGAAATAAATTTCAATTATTGCTAAGTTATTGAAAATCAACTCAAATATTTTACAAAAGCCTCATGATTAAAAAGTAAGCCCCCTTAAAACAGTGAAAGTTGGTGCAATTTAACT
>JAKQPY010000240.1:0-3303 GCA_029564465.1 Bacteroidota bacterium
GCCAAGTCGTTTGAAGGTTTTAAAACCCGAATTCTTGCTAAAATTTCCTCACTAACTCTTATTCAATTCCTCAACAAATTCGTTTTTGATAGACCCATTAATAAAATTAAACTAAATTTGTCCTAAATGCACAACGGGTTATTTCAGGTTTTACAATTGCAAGCTACTGGCGGTATCGTTCCGGAAAACAATAAGTATCCCTGATGACACGAAAGACCTCTATACCTGCAAATATGTTGCGGTATTCACCAATGTGGAACCTGTTTTCGAAGTACGTTTTTTTTGTACACCGTTTGTTTTATAGAACCATTGCTATCGAAGGACTGGAAAACATCCCTTCGGGTGAACCTGTAATATTTGCACCCAATCATCAGAATGCATTGATGGATCCTATGCTGGTGATTGCCACCTGCAAGCAGCAGGTAGTTTTTTTGGCTCGTGCCGATATTTTTAAAAACCCATTGTTGCGGCGTTTTTTTCATGGATTAAAAATTCTTCCTGTGTATCGCATCCGCGATGGTAAAGAAAATCTGGGAAAGAACGATGAATCTTTCGAACAGATAATCGAAGTGCTTGAACACCGATTACCGGTGGGTATCTTTCCCGAAGCCCAGCACAGCAACAAACGTCATTTGCTCACTCTACGCAAAGCAGTGCCACGTATCGCTTTCATGGCCGAAGAAAGAAATAATTTCGGGCTGGGGGTGAAGGTGGTACCGGTGGGAATATATTATAGTAAATACAATACATTCAGAACCATAGCCCATGTCAGGTATGGCATTCCGGTAAGCATTAGCAAATATGCAGATTTGTATCGAGAAAACGACCAGAAAGCATTTCTTGCCCTTCGCGACGAAATGGCCGGACAACTCGACCGACTGGCTATAAACATCAGAAACCTGCAGATGTATGATATTTACGAAAGTGTCAGGGCTCTATATGTAAAACAACTGATTAAACGTTTCCAACTGGGCAAACTGACCCAGATTAATCGTTTCAGGGCCGATAAAATTACCATTGCAGCCCTTGATGCGTATTCCGAGAACGATCCCCAAGGAATGGACAAGCTTTGTAAACAGGTAGAGGAGTATGAAAGCCTGAAAAAACAATACAGTTTATCGGACCAGAGTATCGAAAAACCCAGACTAAACCTTTTCAGACTTATTGCTTCTTCCTTGCTGTTACTGCTTGCTTTACCCGTATTTGCCTTTGGTTTGCTGAACAATGCACTGGTCTATTTTATCCCCAAATTGCTGGTGCTGAAAATTAAAGACATGCAATTTCACAGTTCGGTAAAATTTGGTTGGGCAGTATTTGTTGCTCCACTTCTTTATGTTCTTCAATCACTTGTATTTGCATTGATTTTCGACACATGGCTGTGGGCATTGGTCTATTTACTCAGTTTGCCGCTATCCGGATTACTGGCTCAGGCTTACTACGAATGGCTGGCATTGATCATCCGTGATTTCAGAAAGCTGAGACTGCGAAACACCCGACCGGCAGAATTTCGTAAAATGATTAAGCTCCATCACAGTATTGTGCTGCAATTGAACCGGATAACAGCAAAAATGCCCAATACTCAATAACATCAGGGCATCTCAGGCAAATTGCCTGTTACTATTCAGGGTTACCGGCTTCTCTTTGAAATTTGCGCAATTAAAGGCTTGATTTTCAACAAAAAAGGGAACCGTTCGGTTCCCTTTTCCAATATTGGTATGTCTGATTTATTTTGTATGCAAATATTTTTCGACCAATGCGGCAATTTCATCGTTCTTACCATACAGGCGTTCACTTAGATTCTTATCATCGAACGCCATCAGCTTTTTAATGGTGTTGTCAATCAGTCCTTTCGGAAATACACCGGTTGATTCGAAATATTCGCGTTTTTCCTGCAGTGCAAGAGCCGATTCGTGACACGAAGCAGGAAGGGCTTTCAACTGAGCCAGACGGGCTTTGTGTTCTTCTTTAAAAATATTTACGTCAACATAGAGTTCCTGTGCTTTTTGCAATGCATTTTCCATACGGAATCCGGCCAGTGCAGCAACAATTATTGCAGACAGATAGGGGTATAGGTCGGCCGACCCGTCTCCACTTCTGATTTCGAAAGTCTGTTTCGAAGTTCCTTTGGATAAATTAGATTTATCCTGTGGATTTACCTGATGAATTATATCGTCGGCACCAATCCAGCCCAGGGGTACACGAATCAGCGTGCTGCGGTTGCGGTCGCCCCAACAGATGTTGGTAGGCGCTTCCTGATGGGGAACCAGGCGGAGGTAGGAGGTCGGTATGGTATTGCCAAAAGCAGTGAGTGCATCGGCATACTCGAGAATACCCGCTATCATGCGACGTGCTGTTTCACCAAGTTTTCCGTTTTCAACCAACTGATTGATACCGTCTTTGGCTGCCATCATGTGAATGTGCAGGCCACTACCGGCTTTACCCACCGTGATTTTTGGGGCAAAACTTACATTTACTTCGTAGTCGTCAGCCAATTTCCGAATTATCCACTTGGCAATTACCAACTGATCAGCAGCCGTTTCGACCTCACAGGGTAAAAACTCAATTTCCTGTTGTTCATAATAAGTGCTGCCCGTTGTGAAATTGCCTACTTCGGAATGCCCGTACTTAATTTTACCACCACACTGCGAAATGAGCTGCATGGCTTCTTTGCGGAGAAAATCGAATTTGGTAAACGGATCCGATTCGTGATATCCTTTTTGGTCGGTAGCCGGAAATGCTTTGTTTTCTTCGGCATCCGCAATCACATAATATTCCAGTTCACCCAGCGCCATAAAACTAAAACCGGTTTCGCTGCGGAATAAATCAGCGGCTTTTTTTAGCATATACTCGGGTGCACTTTCGAGGGGTTTTCCTTCGAATGTGTAGTAAGAGCACAAAATGTCAAGCGTGGGAACTTCTTCGAAAGGATTGAGAAATGCCGTGCTATACCGAGGTATTACATATAAATCGCTCGAGCCGGCTTCGATAAACGAAAAAAGGCTGCTACCGTCGACACGCTCGCCATGGGTTAAAATATCTTCAAGATGTTCGAGGCTGTTGATAACAAAATTAAGCGATTTCAACCGCCCGTCTTCAGCCACATACCTAAGATTCAACATTTCAATATCGTGATTTACTACAAAATCGATAATGTCTGCCCGTGTAAACTCTTTCGGTGACTTTTGCAGGTATTTAACCAGCAGGTTTGGATTCAGTTCAATTTGTTGTTTGTTCATAATTTTAACTATTTTCGCATATAATTTTGTAAAATTAAAAAATCAAACGAAATTTTCCTATGAGGAA
>JAKQPY010000242.1:0-3136 GCA_029564465.1 Bacteroidota bacterium
TGCGGCTCCGAAAAACGGGTAATGCAGTCGCTGACCGACGTATGCAGCCGCAGCGGTTACTATTTTATTGTGGATAAGTACGATGTGAAAAAAATCCATACCTCCGAAATTCCGTTGCAACAAAGCGACTTTGCCTACCTCCAATTAATCATCGGTACTTGCAACAAGATCGAAACCCAATCTCATTTTTTCGACGTTTACGCTACGCAATAAAAAAGGATGGCCAAAGCCACCCTTCAATATCTCAGTTAAATCTTCCCGAGTCGCTGAACCTCAGCTATGGTATCGTTACCGGAATGGGTTCGCACATACGCGTCAGATTGTAGGTATTTCCATTCGTGGTAATGTTCCATGTTTTTCGCAGACTGAAATAATAGGTGTTACCCGATTGCAGGTTGTAGCCCTGATTGGCCAGATGCGCAATAATAGCCGAATAATGGAAGGTTTCGTCCGAACGGATATCGGTTTCGCCGCTTGCATTCACCGTATTGGGTACCAGCACATTGCTATTTACGGCCATAGGCTCGGCATCCACCGTAAGACTGCCATCGCTGCCGCGATACACATGCTGCGAAGTATGCGAATTGATGGTACCGCCATGGGCATCAAAATCCACAAAAGTGTGCAATCCGTAATAATTCACATCGCTAGCCGAAACAATGGTAATTCCCAGCGGCGGGGAGTGGCGAATCTGCTGAATGCCTTCTTCGAAGATATAACCCAGCGAGAAATAATCGTGCAGGGCAGCAAAATTCCAGGTAAACGATTGGTATGTAAACGGAACGATATACACTGTAGCATCCACATCAAACTGCAACTGAATGTTTTCGATATCGCCTTCGTTGGCCATGGTAAAGGCTAATGGCATTTCGAAAGCTATGGCACCGCCGGCAAACACGTTGGTTACACCCTGATTTTCGGTAAATGTACCCGGAATGTTGTTCAGCGTAACACTGGCACCACCACTTACCGAAGCGGTGTAGTTGTTGCCCTGATAGGTTGTCGAAACGCCCGAAACAGTAACCCTCAGTTGTGTGTAATCACCAACCGGTATCGCTATCGAAAGCAAATTGTGCAGGGTTCCCTGAAACTCTCTCAAATCGACTGTGGCAGCTGCCGAAAGCACCGAAATATAATCGCCATTGGCACGCCGAAGTTCAATATCCGAAAACGTTACCTCGCAGCGGGTAAGGTCGGCACTTACCATCACAGGGCCATCACCGTCTTTTGTTGCAGCCTGAGGAACACGCGCATCGGTAATTTTCATGCTGAACGTACCCTGCAGTTCATCTTCAGGCTCATCACATGCCGTAAAAAACGTCATCATCGCCACTGCTGCCATTATTACTACCCCAAATAGTTTTTTCATAAGTTGTTTTTATTAGTTGTTAACGTACTGTCCACCAGATGCAAATGTACAAATCAAATTAAATCACCACACATTCACCACATTTATTTTCTCAAATTGCTGTCAGTAAATATGTATTCTTACAGCCGCATTAGTTATTAATTAACACTTTGCCTGTTTTGATTCCATTGGGTGTGGTAAGCCTCAGATAGTAAATTCCACTAACGGCTTTTTGAACATCAACCCGTATTAAATTTCCTTCCTCAAACGAATTGCACGAGTATATACACTGTCCTAAACTATTAAAAAGCTCTATTTTTTCAGGGGTTTCTTCATGTTTGATGTAAAACAGCCCGGAATTAGGGTTGGGATAAACTGCATCATTATTGTTATCAACTTCTTCTAAACCAAGTTCTCCATACATATCAGTTTTAATTAATAGAATATCTGACATTGAATGATTGCTTACCATTTCATTAGTCTTTCCGGCAAAAACATAACCCTGGTCATTTGTTTGCAAGACCGATGTTATATAAATATTATGAATGTATGCAGCAACATTAGTCCATTGCACATCTCCTGTATTGTTTGTTTTAATAAGATAAAAATCCTCGCCGGAACAAGCAATTAGAAAACCTCCATCGGTGGTGTTTACAACAGATATACCACCATCACTTGCTGTTGGGATATTAAACTCTTTTGTCCATACTTCATTTCCATTTTCATCAAAATTCATTAAAAATGGTATGCTATTATAGGTTATATAATTGAAAACAGATCCAAAAATTACAAATCCACTATTGTTGTTTTCTATCATTTTCCTGCCAGATATATCCACTTCATATTCACTAAATATCTGCGTCCAAATAACTTCACCCTCACTGCTATATTTTATTAAAAAAGCACAAATGTACCCCTGACAATACGACAGCCCCATTACTAGAAATTCGTTGTTGGAGGTGTATAGCATCGAAACGGTTTCGTTGTACACGTCAGTTGGAGCAGAGGTTGTTTCCCACAATACATTGCCATATTCATCAGTCTTGATGAGACATATTATTCCACAACAAAAACTGGAACCGTCTTTGGTGCCTGCAAAAACAAATCCGTTATCAACCGTTTGCTTAACAATTACCTTAACAGAATTTTCAATCGAAAAATATGTTTTTGTCCAAATCGTATCGCCAAATGCGTTTGTTCTGATCAAGCATGTTTTGGGTATGGGGTCTTCCCCCAAATACTTGTAGCAACCAATAATATATCCACCATCGTTTAGTTGTTCAACCGAGGTGCCTTGACTAAAATAATCCTCAAAATATTTTTTTTGCCAAATAATATCACCATTTTCATCAATTTCCATCAGGCAGCAATGCCGTAAAATTTCATTCGTAACTGTATTTGAATCAGAAATACAACCTGTTATAACATAATGCCCATCGCGATTTATAATCATATCGTTTGCGAAGTCATAATAATCGCCTCCGAAAGTTTTAATAAATGTTTCTTGCCCATAAAAGGCATCCGCAACAAAAATGAAAAACACAGTTAAGATGATTCTATTCATTTCAATCGAAATTTTATTCTACAAGTATAACTAAAATCAAGCTAAAATGCAAATAATTCATTAGCGATTAGCACTTAGATGGTAGTTCTTCTTACCCTATTAAATTTTCTCGCAGTCACCCTTGTGTAATCGGATATTCGAAAAACTTTGCAGCAAAAATTACCCGCCGCTCGCACGGATTTGAAATCCGTGCGCAAACAATTGACACGCTTTCTCGCCTTAGC
>JAKQPY010000247.1:0-6727 GCA_029564465.1 Bacteroidota bacterium
GCAAAACGACTGTCGTTGAACAATACATCACCATTGAAACTTGTTTCGTTGAAATAGGAATTATTACAATCGAAGTATATTGACGAAAAATCAGCTTTTTTCTCGAATACTGAATGGCTGAAATCGGCAATGCCGCGCACATCAGATTCTTTGAAGCTGACTTCTTCTTTGAATACACAAGAAGTAAAAATGAGGTTTTTCGCGAAAGTACAACGGCGGTACATTTTCTCGTTATCAAAACCACTGCAGATAATTTTTCCTGTGAACGTACAATTTACAAAACTCAATGGCTGGTCGATATACATGCGAATGGTTTTCCCATTTTCTGAAGATTGATTTTTCAGGCACGTAAAATCAATATCGCCGGTGATTGTCTTTCCTTCGAGGGCCACCGGTTTGCCGGAATTTATCAGTTTAATAATGGTTGCAGCATCAATTTCGGAAGCTTTCAGCGAACTTTCGGAAACCATGTTCCCGCACGAATTGAGAACAATCGAGACCAGAAGAGCTATCACTAATAATTGTTTCATAATGTTTAGGCTTAATCAGATTATCAAAATTACAATAAAACCAGTGAATTTTCAAAACACGGGCAAAAGATTTTAGGGTAAAAGTCCTACAATTTTAAACTCGGTACGACGGTTCAGCGCCCTGCCTTCTTCGGTGTCGTTATCGGCAATAGGTTGCGAAAAATCGTATCCCTTAAACGAAAGCCGGTTTGCCGCAATTCCTTTTGTCAGCAGGTAATCGTAAACAGCTTTTGCCCGGTTCGACGACAATGTCTGGTTGAAAGCTTTACTTCCCACATTGTCGGTGTGTCCTCCGATTTCAATTTTTATTTTCGGGTTTTTGGTCATAAACTCAACCACCTGATTCAGTTCGGCAAACGAAGCGTCTTTCAGTTCAAACTTATTGAAATCGAAAAATATATTCTTCAGAACTACCGTTGCACCCTCTTTTATGGGTTTAAGCGGTATGTTCATAATGTATGGTTCAGCCGGGTTCTCGAGGTTCGATAACGAAAAATTCTCTGAGTAGAACATATAACCCGGACGGGTAACATTAAAAGCATAGTCCCGATCAATAGGCAGACACACCAGATATTCGCCGGTTTGCTCATGACTGAGTTCCTTAGTAACCAGTTGTTCTGTTTCGAGGTCGATCAGTTCGCAGATTGCCTGCAAGCGCACACCGGTTTCCACATCATACACATAGCCTTTTACGTAGCTCACCGTAATGGGTTTGGCTTCTTCGGGCAATGGAAATTTATAAATATCGAGACCCTTATTTTGCTCGCGGGCACTGGCAAACATGGCAATTTCGCCTTTGGCATTAACAATCAGACTGCGTTCCTCGCCGTTGGTATTAATGGGGTATCCCAGATTTTTAGGTTCTGCCCAGCTTCCATCATCAGCGCGGCGCGAAAGGAACAAATCGTAATCTCCCAGGCCCACGTGCCCATCAGAGGCAAAATACAGGGTTCTGTCGTCGGGATGTATAAACGGGGAACATTCGTTCATGTCGGTGTTTATTACTTTACCGAGGTTTACAGCATCCGACACCGGGTATCCGTTTTCGTCCAGTTCAACTTTCCAGATATCCATTCGCCCTGCCCCACCTTCACGGTTACTGGCAAAATACAAGGTTCGAGCATCAGCCGAAAGGCTTGGATTAGAATCCCAGGAGCCCTGATTCACCCTGTTGCCCATGTTTACCGGCTGACTCCAACCCCGCGGAGTTATGTGCGACACATACAGGTCGCATGAACCATATCCTTCGGGTCGGTTACAGGCCGTCATAACAACCAGTTTCCCGTTTTGGGCAATACATTGCGCGCCTTCGTTAAGTTCGGTGTTGGTTTCACCCGGCATTTTGTAAGCCGGCATATAGCTTTCATCTTTACGATGCGAAACAAATACGTCTTCCTGATAATTACCTGCTGCCTGATGATAATCGGTTGCAGGTATAAGGCGTGTAAATACCAAAACCTCTTCGTCGGCAGTCAGGCTGGGCCAGTATTCGTCGTAGGGAGTATTAACACCTGAACCCAGATTCACCGGTTCAAAGGGTACGGGATGGGCATAGGCATAAATGGCAAAATCGATTCGTTTCTGCCAACGCTCCCCTTTTTTGCGATCAGCATCAGTGAGATCTCCTTCGGCCATATAAAAATCGATATTCTCCTTTGCTTCAGTATAACGTCCTGCCCTGTACTTATATTCAGCCAGGCGCAAATAATACGCCATGTCGTAATATGCATCAATACTTACCACTTTATCGAGGCAGTCGAGGGCTTCTTCAATCTGAGCCCGCGACATATAAATCTCGGCAAGCAGCACATAGGCTTCCACAAAATTCGGGTCGGTATTGATGGCTTTATTCAGTAATTCAACAGCCTCTTTTTTATTGCGGTTATTGGCTAATTCAACGGCCATTTCGAATTGTTTGATGGCCTTTTTCGATTTGGTATGATAGGGACCACCGGTTTGTGACGACACGCTGCACGACAGCAACAGCATCAGAATGGCTATCAGGCTAAGGGTTTTTGTCATGGTATATTCAGGTATTTATGCGATTGTAATGATATTCGCCAGCGGGGATGTGTTTTTACATATTCGGCGATTGCCTGGGCGTTGCGTTTCAACCGGCTCCACTCGGGCTGAAGAAACAAATGACAATCGGGCGACACCCGGGCTGCGCAGTATTCTGCCCATTCAAAATCTGATGCTTCGTAAATTACTATTTTCAACTCGCTGGCCATATTAAAGTTGTTTTCCAAAGGAGCTTCCTGTTTCTTAGGCGAAAGACAAATCCAATGCCAGATTCCGCTAATCGGATATGCTCCGCTGGTTTCGAGATAGCACGCGATTCCGTGCTGCGTGGCAAGATTCGTAAACCCTGCAAAGTCGTAGAGCATGGGTTCACCTCCGGTAACCACCACCGTACGGGCAGGGGTTTGCATTATCCGTTCAACAATTTCAGACACAGGTAAGTAAGCATGCGTGCCCACATTCCAGCTTTCTTTGCTGTCGCACCAACGGCAGCCCAAATCGCACCCGCCAACCCGCAAAAAATAGGCTGCTTTGCCCGTATGAAAGCCTTCGCCCTGCACCGAGTAAAACTCCTCAAGAACGGGTATTTTTTCTATTGCCTGCATCACAACTTCTTTATGGCGATAAAATTAGTCAAATTTTCAGAAATTTGCCTTGTAACTAACTTCTAAAAAGGGCTATCATCGAAAAATATATTGTTTGCCGCTTACGGATGCATTAATTTTAATGCTATTTTTGTAAAGTTACATGACCAATGACAAACAAAGAATACATATTAAATTCTTTAAAATCAAAGCAAGCGGAGTTGTCGCAATATGGAATTATTGCTATAGGTTTGTTCGGTTCCTTTGTCAGGGATGAGCAATCAGATAATAGCGATATTGATATTCTGATAGACTTTGATCCTGAAAAGGAAAATTTCGATAATTATCTGGCTGTTTGCGAAATAATAGAAAGCCTTTTTGAAAACAGTAAAATTGATATTGTAACTAAAAACGGATTAAGTCCTTATATAGGGCCTAAAATTCTTAACGAAGTCCGATATGTGTAAAGAACCGGTCGAATATCTGAAACACATTCTCGACGAGACCTCATTTATACTCTCGGTTATTGAAATCGATATTTCGAAAGACGAATTCTTTGCCGATGAGACCCTTAAACGGGCCATTGTTCGCAGTTTAGAAGTAATCGGAGAAGCCACAAAAAAAATTCCGGCAGATTACAAGGTAAAATGGAATAATATAAACTGGAAAAACATGGCAGGAATGCGTGATCGGTTAATTCACGATTATATGGGAATTAATTACACCATCGTGTGGGATGTTGCTAAAAACAAGATACCGGAGTTACATCGACAAGTATTGCAGATTGTAGCGAACCATTAAACTTTTTACATGTTACAAATCTTACGCTGATTTGAAAAAATCGAAGATAAAACTGCACAGCATTACTTTATAATTTTATCGAGCACCCTGCGTCCGGCCTCTTTATAAATCATGATGTTCATCATTTTCAGCTTGATATAATCTTCGTGATAAAAACGATAGCCTTTATTCGGTCCATCGAAACCACCACTGCCAGAATCCTTTATCAGATACCAATATTCGTCACCGACTTTCTGAAAACCAACAATATGAATGCAGTGGTCGTCGGTTGTTGAGCCATCCGAAAGTCGTTTCTGCCGTGAGGCTTCGTTGATAAATGCAGCCGGAATATCGAAATCAGGCACAACGGCAACTTCAGCAATCGCATTATAACCGGGTTCCGACACATCGCCACACAGACAAACCGAATAACCTGCTGTTACTGCATCGTTAACCAGCGTGATGAAATCGTTGAGCGAAACATTGTAATAATCGTCGCTGTGAAACCAGTTGTCGGCTTCTACCAGTTCATGTTTTTCGTTGTAACTGAACTCCATGGTCGACATGAAACTAAAATAGTCTTTCGGATCGATTTTCAGATAATCGTTCAGCCATGTCTTTGGTGTATATTCCTTGCCTTCGTAGGTGAATTTCTCAGGAGGCGTGCCCATGTGCCGGTTCAGTATTGCCCTGATTTCCTTTTCAGCGGTAACAATATCCCAGTTCCCTGATTGTTTCAGTCCTTCGAGATACTTCGACATTTCGGATTCCATCTGGTCGTGCGAATGATATTTCCGGTAACGGGGTAAACCTGAATAGGCTTGCTCGGGCACCACACCATAGCTGGACCATACGCGCTTTATGGCATTCGACTCGCTGCCCTGTGCGAAATAGGTTTCGCCTTTGGTTTTCACATAGTCTTTTGCCCTGTCGACATACTCCCAGTACACAGTGTACATTTCGGAAATATCGGTTTTTAGTTGGTAACGCCTGTACACTTCCGACTCGATAAACGAGGTGACGGCAAAACACCAGCAGGTTCCCGTATTGCCTTGCGATTTGGGAAGACTGTGCCATATCAAAGTGTATTTGCTCATATCGGTGGGAAAAGTTTTCCCGGTGAAATCCATTCGGAACACCATGGGATATTCATCAAATACCACATCGGGATACACGTCTTTCACAATCTCATTCTCATAAAATCCGGGCTGGTGACGGACAAATGATGCTGAATCGTTTTGTGCCATCAGCATCGTAATCGTAACAAGGGTTGGTACAAGAAGTAATAGTCTTTTCATGGTTTGTAAAAAATTAGAGAACTGTTTATAATAACTGACCGCGAAGCATTACTGAATCAATCAAATCAGACCCATAGGCATAAGGAATAAACTCGAGGCTGGGAATGGGTCTGGTTATAATAATATTCGCAAGTTTTCCGGGACAGATTGTTCCTGCCACATCGCTTACGCCCATGGCATAGGCCGAATTGAGGGTTGCGGCAGTGAGGGCTTCCTGCGGCAGCATCCGGTAGTTGACGCATGCAAACGACATCATCAGCTTCATATTGCCCGAAGGCGAAGAACCGGGATTGTAATCGGAGGCAATCGCTACCGGCAAACCTGCATTCATCATATCACGTGCCGGGGCAAAGGGCATATTCAGGAAGAACGCAGCACCCGGTAAAATTGTCGGCATGGTTTCGGAGTTCAGAAGCGCATTAATTTCATCTTTTCCGGTATACTCAATGTGGTCAACCGAAAGCGAGCCATATTTAACACCCACCTGAATCCCACCCGAAAAAGCCAGTTCGTTTGCATGTATCTTGGGTTTCATACCATACTTAATGCCCGCCATCAGGATACGCTCAGTCTGCTCTGTGGTAAAGAAACCTTTATCGCAAAAAACATCAATGTAATCGGCAAGCTCTTCGGCAGCTACCAAGGGAATCATTTCGTTGATAATCAGATCAACATATTCATCGGGCCTCGATTTGTATTCGGCAGGAAAGGCATGGGCACCCAGAAAAGTTGACTTTACCAGTAAGGGGGTGGTTTCTTTTATCCTTTTAATTACCCTCAGCATTTTCAGCTCATCCTCGGTATTCAGTCCATAGCCACTCTTTATTTCGACAGCACCGGTGCCCATCGAAATAATTTCGTGAACCCGCTCCATGCTTTGTTCATACAATTCATCCTCACTGGTATCATGCAGTCGTTTGGCAGAATTCAGAATACCTCCTCCCCTTTTGGCGATTTCCTCATAACTCAGACCTCGTATTTTATCGGAATATTCTATCTCACGGCTTCCGGCATAGACCAGATGGGTATGTGAATCGCAAAACGATGGCATCACTGTTTTACCGTCAGCATCAATTTCGATAAACTCGTCGAATGCCGCACCATCCATATCAGGCAAAACATCCATACAGCCAAAGTCAGCAATCAGTTCTCCGTCGATAAGCAGCCAGGCATTTTCAATAACAGCGACATCAGCCATTTCGGATCCCCTGGCAATCAGTCTGGGAGAACGTTCAGCCATCAACAGATAGCGAATGTTTGTTATCAATGTTTTCATATTTCAAAAATGTTTGGGTAAATGTCGTATTTTTTAGTGATCCCGGCAACATGAAAGCTTATGTTGTCCGGCTTTGTCTATCGGTTTCGTGAATTAACTTTTGTATAGCCTACCAACCTTTCGTAACCGGCGCTTATATCGTCGTGATAGACAAAAATCTGGTAATCATTCTCGGTGGCCCAATGACTTCCCTCGAACAGGGATTGGTCGGTGCCATCGGGTGTGCGCACCACATAG
>JAKQPY010000257.1:0-8509 GCA_029564465.1 Bacteroidota bacterium
TGTGTTTATACGCCTGAGTGGCTGGCGAAACAAATATGTGAAATGTACGATATAAAAGGAGAAGTTTTAGAACCGTGCAAAGGGAAGGGAGCATTTTTAAAATACTTGCCTAAAAATAGTGATTGGTGCGAAATTGCAGAAGGTAAAGACTTTTACGATTATAATAAAAAAGTTGATTGGATTGTAACAAACCCACCCTATTCACATTTTGAGTTATTTTTAGAGCATTGTTTTAAACTTGCTGATAATATTGTTTTACTTGTGCCTTGCTCGAAGTTTTTTACTTCAATTGGAAAATTAAGGCAAGTGTTTGAATACGGTGGTTTTGTGGAAATTCACACACTACCGAGCGGTAAGGCTGGATTTCCATTTGGATTTCCGAGTGGTGTTTTTTATTTAAAGAGAGGCTACAAAGGGAACACAAAAATATCAATGCTTAAACTTTTGGAAAATGGTAGTACGCTGTTTTCTTAAATGGGGCATAACTCGTTGCTAACAGTAACGAGAAATTTTGCATATCGCATATTTAAAACCTGATGTTTTTTTAATTTCGGGCGCAATAGCGTAAATTTGCCCCTATGAAATTCTACATCGTAGATAATGGAGCAAGGCGGTTGCTATCTAATGTTTCTGGCGACTTTAAACTGAAACCGGAACGAGAGGATCGCTGTGCTGGCCTTCGCATCAAATATAGCGGTGAATTGACGTTGAAAGGGACAGATTTCGATTATGTACATGCCATTGAACTATCGGACATTTATCGCAAGCTGACTATTGAGATATACAGAGAGGTCGAAGGATTTGACCGCCTTTTGTGGTCTGGCTATTTCACTCCGTTCACATGCAAATGGAACTTGCAGAATTCAACCTGCTCATTTACGCCTACCGTAACGGATGACTATAACGCCGTAATTGAGGACTGGGAACTCGAAAAGAACATCCTTGACTTACCGAGCGGCATAACCAACCCCGAATGGTATTATTTTGTTCAGGAGAATATTGGCGATATCGAAGTATTGACCATTGAGCAAAATATGAATTTCAGTGAAGACCTGACCGGATACCAGAGTACATTTCCACACCCGTGGCCGGCGAATATAAATGCTTACAATTCTGTTACAGCATCAAACCGCTCGTATGGATTCAATGGAAAATTTTTTGCACCACGTTATATCGCAGATGTAACAGTCGGCAATGAATGGGGCTTTAAAGAGTTGCCTATCGTATCAGATCCGATTACTTACACAGACCACTACATTCTGTATAAAGTCGAATATATCCCGCACGAGTCAGCAATGGCGCAATATAAGTTGCGCATGACGTTGATACGAATGGTAGAGATAACGCTTGATGTGAATGGCGCGGCTGTGCCACCTACTACCGGGATATGGTACGAACATTCAGCAACTACACTCGCAGGGCTACCGGCACATAAATACGTCAGATTGTATGCCGAGACATTGGCTATTTTCAACGTCACAAAAAAAATGTTCCGCACACAGAATGACGATGGGTCGTTTTATTTCAAATTGCAGTTGCAGGATGGCGACAGTTATAATCGTGGGCGTTGGTTAAAAGATGTGCTGCAGTATTTTTTAACAGACTTTGGACTCACGTTAAAATCTGATTTCTTTCAATCTAATATCAATCCGGTAACGCTGGAGAGCGATAACCCAACACGGCTATTGCAGCTATTACAAAAATCAGACGCCAAAAATCCAACGTCAACGGAGCCGGCAACGAATGGACGCATTAAATTCAGCGATTTAATTACCGACCTTTGTAATATCTTTAATCTTCAATGGTACGTTGCTGGCAATTATTTTATAATGGAACACGTATCAACATTGGATGAGCAATTTGCCATCGATGCAACTGGAAAATACAATTACAACAAAAGAAATTATACTTACGTTGCCGACCAGATACCGAGACGTGTGGCGTGGTCGTGGATGGATGATACGGACGATTTAGACTTTACTGGCGTACCGGTTGAATACGATGTGGCGAATTCATCAGGCCGCAATAAAGACAATACGAAGGAGATAAGAATCGGTACTATATCGACAGATTTGAATCAGATGCGGGACACTATACTAAAGGCGAATGTCGCTAATGGAGGCTTTTGCCTTGTGGCTCTGACAGGCGGCAACGGCGGTTATAGTGGCATATTTTACGTTCGGGATATTGTCGGCAAATTGACCGGACTTTTGAAGGTGAATGGCTATCTATCATTTTCAAATATTGTGGAGAAATTCTGGCGGCATAAGGCGCACATGCCTACTGCTAAAATGAATGGTGAGACAACGACAATGTTATCCGTTCGGCGTAGGCGCAGGCAGGACAGCATCGTGTTTCCTTATACCGAATTGACAGGACATGAATTGGTGAAGACAGAGCTGGGGTGGGGCGAGATTGAAGATGCAGAGATAGACTTACGAACAATGACAATAACAACAACATTACTCCATGATTGATGCATATGCTAAGATACTGCCGTTTTACGACGATGTGGACAAACAATACCACCGCCGCGAATATCGGCTTGGGGATAAAACTACCGTGAAATGGATTGCCCCGCGCGACCTGTTGCTGCCGTTCCAGATACTACGCACTAACCGCGTGGCTACTTTGACTGAATTTAGTCTATACGATGCAAACGACGTGCTCCAATATAATCTACTCACGTTCACACCATCCGGCTCGTGGTCGATTAAGACCGTTTTCAGGTCTGGGACAGCATTCGATGTCATTACCTATTTCGCAAGTAAACGCTTTGTCGTAGATGTGGACTGCGGGCAATACTATTACAAGGTAAGTGATGGTGTGCAGACGTGGTACAGTGAACTGATTACTGTTGAGGCGTTCGATGGTGAATGTGACAGCCGCAAACTTATTACAGATAACGACATAACAGGAATCGACAGACCAAACCCGATTGAGATATTAACCTTATTAAATAAAGCAAGATGAAAATAAGCGAACTGACTGAAAAGACCACCGCCGAAACAACGGATCTGATTATGATTGAAACAGCGGCAGGCGATCTGCAAAAGATGACACATGAAACATTAATCGCTGGTGAGGAAACATTACGGGAGGAAATGGATGATGCCATTGTTGATGGCGTGGGACTGGAATCCGATGGTGATATGCCTGATTTGAATACGACGTTGCACCTAACACCGGCAAAATTCACTACAGCCGGGTACACCCAAAACGTCATCAATGGTTTGAAGCTGCTGGATGCTGCCATTCAGATGACCGATGCAAAGGTAAGTCTTATTGAGGTTGTTGAGGTTACAAGTGCTGAATTACTTGATATTAAAGATACGCCAAAAACATTGGTTGCAGCTCCGGCAGTTGGTGTCCTTATAAACCCTTCGGAGTGCATCGCGCAATATAACAAAGGCACGACTGATTACACGCATACATCAAACCCGTTGATTGTTTCATATAGTGGTTTGGCAAAAGGTATATTTACATTTTCACAAGGTTTATTAACCTCAGGTAGTAAAAGAGAAAAGGCGCTGTATTCATCAACTGAAAATATGCCGACAGCAACAGGGCTTGAATTACATTCCGGCACAGAACCAACCGGAGGGGATGGCACGCTGTCGCTTCGCTTGAAATATGAATTGGTAGATACAGCTGACCTCGCCACACCAACCGTGAACCAGACCTGTTGTACCTATTCAACGACAGGAACTTTCACCGCCGCATCTTTGGATTTTGATGGTAATTTAATCGTTACCCATTCATTCAATACAGAGGGTATCATGGTCGCTGTATTGAATGAAAGTGGTGGTGCAGAGGTGGTGAGCTGGCATACAGGTGATGCTTCGGCACTTGACAAACAGAACAAGGTTACCATCAACACCGGCGCTGCAATAACCGGAACATGGAGATATATCATAATGGCTGAAAATGCATAAGATATGAATTACTTATCAATATCATATTGGAATAGCTCGGATGTGGGTGGCATGTTATATCACAACCACGCGTACAAAAACAGGATGTATTTCGACACTACGCCGGCGCTGTTTGAGGAAACTGTAACGGAGGAAGGGCAGGAAGATGCTGATAAAAACTTCGTTGCCACATTCCGCAAAACGCAACGGGTGTATAAATGCGACCTTGTATGCACTCCCGAAATGATTGAGGCGTTGTATTTCATTCAACAGCATGACCACATTGAGATAAAGCTAAAGAACGAAGAGAAACAGCTCGTAAAGGACTTTGCCGTTACCAATGATGGTTGGGAGTTTGGCGGTCATGTGTGCCGATGTACGTTTCAGTTTACGACACAGTACATCCGAAGCACGGCATTGGCTGACAATTTCAAGTTGAATTTTACAGCCAATCTATCGCCTTGTATTGATTTGATAACATCAACGAGCCCAACATTCATAAACCCATCCGGGAGCGGCGTTGCTGATGGTTCGCGTTATATTGTTACAGACCCTACATTGACAGACGACATTTACCAATACACAGGGGGGGCGTGGGTGGCACAGAACGAGGCATTGATTGGTAATATCGTGTACGTTTCACACGACTTGCATAATTATTATTTCGATGGTGCAAAGTGGCGGCAATATCCGCAGATTACATCGGCATCCGTTGCCGGTTTCATTGCAACGATAAAAGGTTGGTCATTACCAGGGACATTTGTCCAGTTACAGGAATATGTAGGGGGGTCATGGGGTAATGTCGGGGCTGTTGCCACAGCTCCAACGTTTCAAAGCATCGGGATAAAATATACGACAACGGCTGGCGCTCACACGTTTCGGGTGCATGCCTATTCGCATGGTTATGACTACGGCTATTCATCGAATTATGTAGTGAATGTATAACCTGATGTTTGATAAAACCTGATGTTTTTTGTGGCGGAAAAAATTGAAACTAAATTTGTACAAAACTAAAATTGAAATAAGATGAGTGTAATTAATCCAACATGTCCGACCGGCTGTTCCAGTTTGGCTCCGGATGTCGATTTTGATGCGTGTGCGCCGAAGGTGTTATTTGGAGAAATCCACAAAATATATCTTGCATCTTCTGACGCAACCCCATTTACAGACGTTGAAAGTCTGACTGAATGGACTGGCCGCATCATTGAAAGTGGTGGTGATGCCGCTACTGCAATTCGTGAACTGACAGTATCTGCCGACCAACCGGCTCCGGATATGTCGGAAATCGAAATCAGTAACAAACGCAAAGTTTACCCACCTAAGAAGTGGACGCTGAACGTGGACATTGACGACCTTACCGATACTAACTATGAATTTATCCGCGCAACCGGATGTAACACACAGCTTCGTATGTGGTATCAGACAGACGACCATATCTATGGCGGCACCGATGGCATTCTTTGTTCCGTTGTACTCAATCCTTCGATTGAACGTGGCAACCAAAGCATCCAGAAGGCAACCGGAACGATTACTTGGGAAGCTCTGTATGCACCTGAGCGCAATGATTCACCTTTCGCTGTTTAATCTTAAAATAGGAGATTAAAAAAATGGCATTAAAAGTAAGTTGTGGTGAATTTTATACGCTCGAAGCGCTGCTGAAGAGTTTGATTGGTGCGCCTGAATCTGGCGACAATGAGGGTTGCTATGGCATCCGCATCATGCAGCAGTCGTTCCTTGATTGTACAGTTGTAGCTTGCAATAGCACACAAACGCATGAACATCTTTTACGGCGTGCTATCACCCTTGACGCGAATGGTCGCCCGGCATTGAATGTGGTTATCGTAACCGCTGCGATTATCGATTCATGCAGCCTTGCAGATAAGACATTGCTGCAAAAATTTGCACGTTGTTTCTGTGAGACCACTGAGAATGAAGTCGCCTTAGTGTTGTACGCAACCGCTGATCCGAGGGACTAACATCATGGTAAAGATCGCCAAACAATTAAATTTATGGGACTGGCGAGGCGCTGTGCTGTCATTACTCACAACGGCCATAATAGGTTTGTTCGCTATTACAGTAACATCTTATCGGTCGATTGCACAGGGGGCGCGGATGGGTAGGGAGAGTTTTGAAAAGATGCGCGAGATGGACAAACGTGTCGATGTAATTGAGCAGAAGCAGGCAGATAGTGAGTACAACCAAAGGGCTGTAAACATTCGCCTCGACAATGATGTTCAATGGATTAAGCAAACGCTAATCGAAATAAAACAGGATATTAATAAATGATTCCGTGTGTGTTTGGTAAGGGGTGTTCTGTTTCGGCAGGCACCCTTTTTTAAAAATGATTATCTTTGCATTATGGCAGGCATATTAATACTTTGCACGTTAATCGTTTTACTGATGTTTGTTTACATCATTGGACGCGTAGTGTGTAATGATAACGGAGCTGACTTCACAGATACGTTATTCATTGGGATTGTTGTTTTCTGGGTGCTGATTCTTGCTATCATGTTTTTTATTAAATTTGTCGTATGAAAAAAGCAAATAAAGCGAAGACGTACATCGGTACTGCCATGATTGGTGCGCTAACGACTATCTTTGCGGTCAATACAACGCATCCGGACACGGCACAGCCGGTCGTTGTTAAGTCATATGAGGGGGACGCGTGGGAACTTTCAAATTCACTAAATAACGGATTATTCACCAATATACACCCATCTGGCGACATGGTTGAAGACTTGGCTAAGTTTTTACTCGGTCAGGGTGGAGGTAAATCACGCGACCCGAAAGATCAGATAACCCGGCTGCCGAACGCTTGGCCTCCGGTTGCAGATGTGGATGGATTAAAATATCATACTGTTCACGACATCACATGGGTGTTATTCACGAACAAACGCATCAGCGCGTGGGTTGGTTATGAGCCGACAGCGGCATTATTCTATGCCATGCCTGACAGCATTCGTAAGGGAATTATACGCTATCATGTTTCGCAGGCATCGGCAACGAAGAGCGTATGTGTGAATTTTGTATTCACTTATGCCTTATGGGGCGGCGGAGGTTATTTGCCGACAATGAAACGATTTGAATTGAATCATGGAGACATTGATGAGGCCATTGATAGCAGTGAGTATTTCGTCTTTTACAAATGCCTTATTTATAGGCAACAAATAATGAAAGAGCGCAATGCTGGAGTGTGGAACATTTATGGTCGGGGCTGGTCTAATGGGCTGGCTAATTTTCACCGTGTTTTCAAGAGATATTGCAGAACTAAACCTTTGACATATGAAATATTTGAATTTAGCCGTTCTGTTGATACTTTGCGGCCTATTGGTAACTTCGTGCTATCCGAACAGAAAACAGCAGCGTAGGGAAGCGAAATGTGATAAATGGGGCGTATGTCGAGAGGCGAAGGATTGCACCGTTATTGTCGAAAGCGTGAAGATTGACACGATAACAACTGACAATTCAGAATTCTGGGCAAATATATTATTTGGCTGCGACAGCATGGGTAATGTCTATATAAGCGCCATTGATAGCATAAAAGCCGTTAATGCTGATCTGACCACCAAATTGAAAAATAATCGGATGGTCATATATGTCAATAAGCCTGCAGAGGATGTGCCGTGTCCACCGGCAACGACAAAGACTGAATATAGAGAGAAGGTAGTCGAGAAAATCACAAATAAATTGACCCGTTGGCAAAATATATTTTATTGGTCTGGGTTAATTGTGTGGGGTGCATTCATTTTATTCATTATCTTTGTCGTCATAAAAGAATTGAGGCGCTTTCTTTAAGTTTGTTTCATAGTTTGTTTTGGGAGTGGTTGTTCGGTTATTCCGGATAGCCACTTTTTTATTATTTTAGACGTTTCAGCTGTGCAAGTAAAGCAATATCAATGTTTTATGTTTTGGTTGTCTCATTAATAAAACTACCAGCTTAGACGCTTACAAAATCAATTAGTTACGTGCCGAATCGCGTCTAATTCTTGTTTAGAATGCGTCTAAATTTGTACTGAGCCGAAAGATTTAACACTCGTTTAACATCACTATATGTCAAAACGTATTACATTTGTAACATCAAAACAGCAACAAAATGAAAACTACTGAAGAAGTTTATAAAAGCGCACTTACCATAATAAATAAGGTGGTGACGCTGAAAATGAACGTAGCCAACGGATGCAAGGCTGACATCGCAGAACTCGCAGCCACTGAGCAGAGAATACCAGCTATCAAGGCATGGGCTGAGGCTAATGACAAAATCGCTGATATTCGTTACTATTTACAGGGTGGTAAGTTCAACACGTCATCAATTCATTTCTACGCTCAACAGGTAGCCGAAATGTTTAACTAAAAAAAACAACAGCCATGAAAAACGGATCATTTAATAAAGTGAATTTCACAATCAGCCGTACAAATCAATACGGAATTTACCAAATAACAGCAACCTACAAAGGCCGCGACATAATCACGTCAACAACAGACAGCGAAGCATACGATTTCATTGACGACGACAGTAATAGAACAAAACAAAACGATGCGCTTCGTCACTGCTATAATAAAATCGTTGCCGCCTATAATTCACGCTACTAAAACCA
>JAKQPY010000003.1:0-4296 GCA_029564465.1 Bacteroidota bacterium
GAAGAAAGCACGTCTTCGGCTACACCCTTCGATTACCGCTTCGCTACTCAGGGTGACAAATTCGATTACCGCTTCGCTACTCAGGGTGACAATCCCCTGTCATGCTGAGTAGTGGAGCGTAGCGGAACGATAATCGAAGCATAGGCAGGGGTTCTTGAGCAGTCGCGCTAACCCGTACGCATCGTTCAATACATTTATGAATTCTTTACAGTGCACGCTTGATTTCGCACAGATGCGCTGATTATTTGTTTTTTTTCGTAGGTTTGTTTGAAATTTTCGCAGAAAATGAAAAAGGCATACGGAATCATCGTTTTTTTTATCGTAGTTGTACTTGCTGCGCTCTACTACAACTATCACGAAATTGCTTTCAAACGCCCGCAGTCCATTCATAAATGGAGGCAATCCGATTGTGCTTCCATCGCCCTGAATTATTACCAGCACGGTATGGATTTCTTTCACCCCGAGACGCATAATCTGACTTCGGAAGGAGGAAAATCAGGCAAATGCTGTACCAGCGAAATACCGGTGCTTTACTATTCGGTGGCGGTGTTGTACAAAATATTTGGCTATCACGATTCGGTATTCCGCATTTTTAACATGCTGATATTTTTTCTCGGCTTGTTTTACCTGTTCCGCATGTTACGTTACCTCATTAAAGATGTTTTCTGGTCGCTTGCCCTAAGCCTGCTGTTTTTCACCTCACCGGTGCTGGTCTATTACGGCAACAATTTTTTATCGAATTCGTCATCGCTGTCGTTTTCAATCGTAGGATGGTATTATTTCATCCGTTTTGTTTTCGACCGGAAACCACGATATTTTTATATCTCAATGCTGTTTTATCTGTTGGCGGCATCGTGCAAGCTTACGGCGCTCTTCAGTCTTTTCGCAATTGCCGGTATATACCTGCTCGAGTTGTTTCGGGGAATTGCTTTCGGAGGCGACCGGAAGCTGTTTGAACGAAAGGCAAAGTACGCGCTTGCCATGCTGCCTGTGTTCGTCATTGTTGGTGCGTGGCTGTTGTATGCACATCAGTACAACAAACAATACGACTGCAGCTATTTTTCGACCACCATTTTCCCCATCTGGGATTTAACCAAAGCACAGATTGCCGATGTGGTCAACAAGGTGCTGCACATTTGGCAGCCTCAGTATTTTCACAGTTCGGCACTGGCTTTTCTGGCTTTGTGCTTTCTGTTTGTGTTTTACTATTTTAGGCGTAACCACAAGGTTCTGATGTACAGTATATTGATTATTGCCGCTGAGGTATTTGTCTATGTGATTCTGCAGTTCTGGACATTTGGCGATCACGATTACTATACGATAGACATGTATATTTTGCCCATGATTGTGGTGATTTCGGCATTCGACGTGTTACGCAGAAATTTCAACGGGGTATTGAATTCCGGTTTTGTGAAAATTTCGTTTTCTGTTTTTATATTATTCAATGTCTATCATGCCCACAAGCAGATGAACGAACGCTATAACGGATGGATGAACGATGTGGCTCAAAATGCAGACCTCTATACAATTACTCCCTACCTGCGAGAAATAGGCATCAGCGAAAACGATACGGTGATTTCGATTCCCGATAACAGCCATTGTTCCTTGTATCTGATGAATCAGAAAGGCTGGACCGAATATACCGACATGAAGTTCAACCGCGGCGAAAAACTGCGATACAATCAGGACAGCAGTGGAATACAGGCTTCCATCGATAAAGGGGCAAAATATTTAATTGTCAACGGCGAAAGCGAACTCTACACAAAGCCCTACCTGCTTTACTATTGTCACACTCCGGTGGGCCGCTACAACAACGTGCTGATATTTGACCTGCGGGGCGGGAGCAAGGGCTTGAGCCTGAACAAGCGTAACGAAAAGACCCGGGTGATGTGCAATGCCGAATTACTTTCCCCCGACAGGCAGTTTTTCGTGTGCGACAGCAGCGATATCCGCTTCGAGTACGGAATATCCCAAAGCAGCGACCTTGCGTTTACCGGTAAATATGCTGCGAAACTCAATGCTGCCTGTCCCTATGGAATGACCCTCAGTTTCGATAGTTTACAACACGGCGAAAGCTTCCGCATCAGCGTGTGGCGTAAGCCGGCGCCGGGCAGTAAGCAGGGCGATATTATTGTGGCAGGCGTAGAGAACCCCTTCTATTACAACCAATACGAAATTGTTGACCGACAGAAAGGCTGGGAAAAACTGTCAATGGAATTTTTTGTTTCGCCCGAAATGAATGCGAAAGCGATCAAGGTCTATTTGTACAACCCCGGCAACGAAGCCGTATATTTCGATGACTTCGAAGTCGTAAGGTACCATTCTGTGTTTGAGTAGTTGTTCCGGTATTTTTGGAGCGATTCTATGGCATTTTATACCCCGTCTTCCTGACAGGTAGCTATTAAAATCTATATCCAAGGCTTATCCCAAGATTGGGAACCATCGATGATGATGTGTAATTCCGAATGGTTGTTTCACCAATTTCTTGTGGTATATCGCTTATAATGATTCTTGTTTTTTCGTAATAATCGAGATAATTGGATATACCAAAATATAATTCAAGTGTAAAGTGCTGTGATAGATAAAACTGCCTCCCCAATAAAACATTTAATTCTGTCATTCTTTTTGTAACACTTACATTGTGCATGTAATCGCCATGAAATGAGTAGATTTCGACGTTATGAATCTTAAAGTTTGTGTACCCAAGTTGCAGTGCTGCGAACCATCCCAGGGGTGCTTTTTGCGTTTCAGCCTGTAGGTGTTTATTGGTTCTTCCAAAATACACCCGTGATCCAACCAATAGTTTAAACCCATCGGAATTGTAGAATTTGCCAAAATCCCACTCCCGGCCGGAGCTTTCCCAACTCCGGTGTTTATACGTGAACTCAAATTCTGCTGTAATTATTTTGTGGATTGGTTTTTCGAAACTCAGGTTCGGATTGAGTGCAATCAGGTCTTTAAGTGGCCTTGTTTTTATGACGGTATTGCTAAAAAATTGAGCATTTGCGCTGAGTTGAATACACAGAATAATCGAAGCAGTACATACAATATTTTTTATTTCCGGAAGTATCTGACGCATGTTATCCAAATTTTCGTTATCCAAAGATAGTATTATTTTCTCATACCCATCCGCGTCTCTCGAATAGAACTTCACCTCCCCATCCCAGTCACTCGAAGAGAACTCGGATGAGTCGAATTCAACCAGTCCCACAAAAAGCAGGTAATACAAAAGTCAGCACGAGTATTTGAACATTTTCGAATTATTTATGTATCTTTACTAAATAATTTTGATTGTAATGACATCGATTGAATTAAAAAAATTATTGATACACAGAATTGCAGAGATAAATGATGTCCCATTTCTTTATGCCCTGAAGACTATTCTCGACACTAAGACGCAATCGCAGGTTATTTCATTAACAGTCGAACAAAGAAATGAAATCATTGAATCAAAAAACGAAATAGAGCAAGGTCTTTTTATTGAACAGACTGAACTCGACAAAGAATTTAGAAAATGGCAAAGCGAAAGATAGTTTGGTCTCATGCTGCTAAAATCAAACTTTTTAAAATTCTCGATTTCTTTTCCGAAAGAAACGGAAGCGCAAGCTATTCAAAGAAACTTTACAAAAAAATCAATAAAGAATTATCACTTCTTTTAAAACAACCCGACATCGGATTAAATACTGATTTTGAATCGGTTCGTGCATTAATTGTTAACGAGTATATTTTGTTTTACGAAGTAACAGTTGAATACATCATTGTCCATACTGTATGGGATTGCCGACAGAACCCTGAAGACTTGATAATAAAATGAAACAACTCCTGCCAACTTCTCTCACCTCCCCATCCCAGTCACTCGAAGAGGACGCGGATGAGACCAAACCCTTTGCGCTTAGTGTATTATCCCTAAACCATATTTCTTCGACCCACCGAGAAGAAATCACGCTCTCAAGTCCCATCTCGAGATGGGATTTAGGGGTGTGTCTGTGTCATTCAGTTATACATTAACATCCAAAAACAATGCAAAAAAACAAGTATAGACTGAAAAACCTCTGGTAATACATTACAAACCATTAGCTAAAGATTACAAACCACTAAAAAAGCAATAAAAATACTTAGCAAAGCATTAAAAATGCTAAGACGAGCATTAAAAACACGGTTCTACTGCAAATTTAGTGGAAAGTTTTAAATTTGGGACATGGATTTCACAAAAGATTTTTTCAATTTGTTGTTAGATTTTGGCGATGAGTGGGTCATAACCAATATTGAGAGCAACCACCGGACTCAAGAAGTATT
>JAKQPY010000005.1:0-1756 GCA_029564465.1 Bacteroidota bacterium
AGTAAGGCAAATTTGGAACTCATACCAATTAGGCCCGTACATACGCGCAAAACACGGCCCGATCGGCGTGGAACTTGACCGCATAAACCAACAAAACGAGCAATAAAATGGAAGATAACATAAACGGATGCCGTGGCATTATAAACGGCTTATTTATTGTGGCTGTGCTGGCCGCAATTGCAATGATTTTGTTTTCGTCTTGCAGCGAATTCATGCCGGGCGATGGATGCTTTATTGTGAACGACGTAATCGAAAGGCGCAACGGTAGCAAATATCAGCTTTTGCAAACAAACGGACACGGCCAGACATGGATAATGGCAAAAGTGGGCCAGTATCACATAGGCGACACTCTAAGGCTTTTTAATGTTAACTGTAAACAGTAAAACAAAAAACCCGCACGGCGTTAAGTCGTGCGGGTAAACAAAACCTGCTAAAAATGAAAAACAAAACAAAATGAAAGCGAGGCGGCGCAACATTATGCGCCACCTCACACCCAGTTACATATTTTACACTGCAAAGGTAGTGTTTTTTTCTGAATACCGTTAAGCCGTGGCGGTGGCCCTCATATCTCGAATGTAGCGGATAACAGGATTTAAAAGGCCCGTTATCAGGATAGCGACGGCACCGAAATAGTCACCTGCGTAAACTTTCGTTACCAGCGACGGCAATGCGTCCGCGTCAATGGCAACACCCTGAAACATGGCAATAGAGGTGAAAAATACCGCGATGTTCAGCCAGAAGTTGACCGAGCCAAACAGGCCCGAAAAATGCAGTTCGCCTGCTTTGGCTTTGTTGTATGCTGAAATGCCGATACCAAAGAATGCGGCACCCATCGCACCGAGTAAGCCGTAAATACCGGTTTGGGTAAAGACGCTTACCGTTTCGTTTGCCAGCATGTCGGGCGTTCCGGGTAGCTCAACTCCGATCAAGGCCAAAAGGCCAAAAACGAAAATGAGTACTGATACCCAAAATTGAGCAGAATTACCTTTAAAATTTGTTTTATTCATAATGTTTAATATTTAAAATGTGATTATTGTCTTTTTTTCCATTTTTCAAAACGGGCATTGAGTTCGGCAATAGATACGGCCAATTTTTCGCGCTCCTGATTGCAGTCTAAGAGACGGCCTTCTACCTCTTTTAATTGCCCCCTGAAACTGTGTTCGATTGTTTCCAGCTTCCTATCCATCTTCGCTTCTGTTCCCTCTGCTCGGTAGTAAAAAAATACCGCTACAACGGTGATAACCGCCACGCCAAACCCTTGCTTTTGAATGAAAGCAAGTAGTGATTTTAAAATCTCGTCCATAAAAAAATTTAATGTCATAACACGGATATTTAACATTTACAATGTCAAAACCGTGCCAAAATTTATTTGAAATATTTATTTTCGATGAAATCGGCCGTTTTGCACCCTAAGTAGTATCCAACCGCCCCTACATACGCAGATAGCGAAACAACGGCGCAAATGAGCGCAAAGTATTTAGTCAGTTCGTACATTATGTGCGCGCTGTGTAGGTTATTGTTTTGCCGGAGTTAATTTCAAGTAGCTTTGTTTTTGCGTATCGCTCCAGGGTGCTAAGTAGCGTCTTGTACGCCGATGCCGCAGCCTCGTCTATTGCTTCCAGTTCCGCAATTTCTACGTTAATTTGCGTAGCCGATACGATAATATTGTCCGCATCTGCGAACGCAATTGTGAGCATTATTTGGTCGTTATCGCTGTGAAGTTGCCCGATAACTTGCAAATTTGGCGCGCTGTATA
>JAKQPY010000006.1:0-10452 GCA_029564465.1 Bacteroidota bacterium
TTCACACCTGTTTCGGAAAGGTTTTCGAAGGACTTGATATTATCGACGAAATCGAACAGGGCGACCTGATTGAATCGATTACCATTGTTGAGCAGAAATAATCAACTTTTTATAAAACGAAAAGCCGGAGGCCTTGGCTTCCGGCTTTCTTGTGCTATTTCAACGGAGTTTTGCCGTAAAATCTGAGGTCAGATTCCTTATTTCCCCAATATCCGTTTTCCAAACGGTAGAAGCGTTTTTCCCGATACATCATTAATTATAATGGCTGCCATCATGTACCAGGCTCCAAAAGAACACGCTATCAGTACAATGGCTGCGGCTTTGGTGGCTTCCGGAAATCCAAAATGGGCAAAATCGAGGAGAATAAACCCGATAAACAATAAAACAAATGTAATGAACATGGCACGGTGCACCCACAACGAAGCGATGGTCATAAAACAGGTGTAAATTGTCCAGGCTACCAGATAATATCCTACATCCGTGCCGTTTGATTTGTAAATCTCAAAATGGTTCAATATCCAGATTATTCCTAAACCAATCCAGAAGGAACCGTATGATACAAAAGCGCTATACCCGAAATTATTACCCGCTTTTTGTTCGTTGAAACCGGCAATCATTTGTGCCAGTCCACCAAAAATAAAGCCCATGGCAATAACAGGCCCTAATCCGATAAGTTCAAGATTATGCATTTGTAACAGAAAAGTCGTGAGACCAAACCCGGCCAGACCAACAACAGCAGGATTACCAATTTTATTCATAATGTTAGTTTTAATTTTTAATGTTGATAAAAATACAGATTATTATGTAATTGGCAATTGCTTGCAACAAATTATGTAACAATTTGCGCAATTAAAATATCGCCAGAATAATCTCCTTGAAAAACGAAAAGGCCAGAATGCCACTCACCACCAGTTTGAGAATTATTCCGAAAATCAGTCCGATAAAAGCCCCGAAAGCCGCCTTCATCGATTTACCGAATTGTTGTCCGCCGCTCATTCCCGCTTCCCCTTCCCGGTTTTTTTTGCGTTTTTGGTAAATGAGTTCACCCACGAGAGCGCCCACAAACGGACCCACAAAAATACCGATACCGCCTGCGAATAACCCCACGAGTAACCCGATAATGCTGCCCCACACGCCCCACTTACTGCCTCCGAATTTTTTCGTTCCCCATGCCGGAATCACATAGTCGAGCACCGTAACGGCTATTACCATAATAAGCCAGACAATCAGAAAAGTGGACGAAAAATCGACCCATGAGGTAAAATGCAACAACAAAATACCCACATAGCTTAACGGAGGACCGGGTATAACCGGCAAGATGCACCCGATCAGTCCCATGACGATCAGCACAATACCCGGAATTAGCAACAGAATGTCGGTCATTTATTCCTTCGGGTTTATGGTCGATTTGCGGATGATGCTTTCCATATCGCTGATATCAGCTTCCAGGCCAATATAGGCATAATAGCGGCCCTTTTTCTTTTTTACCACGGTGCAGCTTACGGCAACCCGTTGCAACACGGTTTTCTGGGCAATCCGTACTTTCTGGTTATATTCTTCATCGCTGAGCGTAGTATTGTTCTTGAATTTTTCTTCGCTGTAGCTGATAATTTTTTCCGATAGCTTTTGCTTGCCGTCCACAATGGCCATTTCGCGGGCTATCTCTTCGCGGCTGCTGCTGCCTTGTCCACTGGCGCACAGGGCTTTGTCGGTATCCTGCTTGTCGGCCTCCGAGCAGGGTAGGGTAGTGGTGCACGCAACGCCAAGCATCATAATCACTCCCGATGCAAAAAGTAAATTCATTCTTTTCATGATTTCTGCTTTTGCTGGTAAAGATACACAAAACAGTTTATAATCCGAAATACCCTGCCACGGCTCTCACCGATTCCGCTCTCCAAACATCCCCCCTTCGAAGGTGGCAGGGGGATGTGGTATCATGCGCCTCAAATCACCTGAAATTCACCCGAAGATGCCTCCCCTGTGACCCAATTCCATTGCGACTTTGCGTCCTGGCGAGAAATCCCGCCATCTTCGAGCCTGCGAGAAGAAAACCCTTTGCCTATACGCGAGAAACCATTTCTCAATCGCTCCTGCGAGAAAAAATTCCCCCATCCCCACCATTCCGATATACAAAAACCAGGCACCTGTGGAAAAATAAATTTTCTGTTTTCTTCCAACTTCGAAAACTAATCTATAAATTTACCCTTTAAACAAAACTGCTTATACAATTTCTTTCGTTTGTAAACAATTAAAACCGGCAATAATGTGAAGCTTTTTTTTATGAGGAAAATTTTGAAAATATATGATAATGAGGTGATTGGGGGAAGGGAGGTAAGGTTATACGTGAGTTATGCCTCACCCTAAAAAAGACGTGCAAGCAAAGAAATTATTTGGAAAAATTAACCGACTTGATAAATTGTGGAAAAGTTTTGTGGACAATAATTGTCCAATTAGTAAAAATAGATTACTTTTGGACAAAATTCGTCCTGAATGGAGAACGTAAAGATTCATACAAATTTTGGAGAGCATCTCAGAACTTTGAGAGAAACTGCTGGATTGACTTTGAGAGAAGTTGCATCAACAATAAATGTTGACTCCTCGCTTCTTGCTAAGATTGAACGTAATCAAAGACCTCCGACAAAACAGCTAATCAAAAACTTAGCTTCTTTTTTTCACACAAATGAGAGAGAATTGCTAATTGAGTTTTTGAGCGACCAGATTGCTTACAAAATTTTGGACGAAGAAGGCGACTTAAATATTTTAAAGGTCGCTGAAGAAAAAGTGTCTTACTTAAAAACTTTGCAGAATGGGAATGACTATGACAAGAAATAAAGAGTTACCAACTTTTTTTGGTGAAGTCTTACTAAAAGGTGAACGTATTGAAAATAACTTTGATAATAATGTTTCTCCAAAAATCTTCTATCAACACCCCAATGGACAACTTTGGCAAGGTGATAGTATTCAGTGGTTGAAAACACTACCTGATGAAAGTGTTGATTTAGTTTTTGCAGACCCGCCTTACAACATCCGAAAGGCAGATTGGGACACGTTTGAAAGCCAAGAAGAATATATTAAGTTCTCAATGAAATGGATTGAGCAAGCAGCAAGAGTTCTCAAACCGACAGGAACACTATTTATTTGTGGTTTTTCTGAAATTCTCGCTGACTTAAAACACCCTGCATCACGCCTTTTTAAATCATGTCGTTGGATTGTTTGGAACTACAAAAACAAAGCAAATCTTGGAAAAGATTGGGGAAGAAGCCACGAAAGCATTTTACATTTTCGTAAGACAAAAAACTTTACTTTCAACATTGATGAAATCCGTATTCCTTATGGAGAGCATACTTTAAAATATCCGAGCCATCCGCAAGCAGAAACAAGCCAATACGGGAACGGAAAAAACGGAAATCATATTTGGGAGCCGAATTCACTTGGAGCAAAGCCAAAAGATGTTTTAGAAATTCCACAAGACATTATTGAAGTACCTACAACATGCAACGGAATGCATGAAAAAACACCGCATCCGACACAAAAACCGGAAGAACTTTTGAGAAAATTAATTTTAGCATCATCAAATATCGGAGATACTATAATTGACCCATTTTGCGGTTCAGGAACCACTCCTGTTTGCTCGGAACAACTTAAACGTAAATGGATGGCTTGCGACCTTTCACCTGAATATTTGGATTGGGCAGCAAACCGCATTGAACTTGTTGAAGAATGGGGCATTGCCAAATGGATTAAATACGATTTTGAAAACCAAAAAAGGAGAAACTCAATAAGATGAATTTAAAACAACTCGTAAGTAAAGCTAAGGACAAAAGTAATTTTACTGACCTAAAAGCATACATCAAGTTTTGTGATGAATATTTAAAATACATCACAGATAATCTGCAAGCAATTATCGTATCACAAAATGAAAATCATTATCAATTTTATCAATATAAAAAGGAAGGTAACTTCCAAATAACTAGACCGATAAATTCTAACTTGATGTATGATTCAAAGAGTTTTACAGAATCATCAAAAGAGTTTTTGAAAATATTGCAAAGCATCAAGTCCATTAACAAAAAGGATGAAGCAGTAAGAACCATCTTGAACAATGCGACTTACACCATTCAACAATGTGTTGGTTCTGCATTAGACGGCTTGCCTGCTGGACAATCAAATACAGCACGAAAACTAAACGGTGATTTATTTGAGCATTTTATCAGATTAATCATTAGAGAAATTGGCATTGACTGCAAATCAGGAACAATTCAAGTTCCGGTAATAGTTAATGGAGAGCCAACTTTCAATATGAGCTACCAACATGACTTAATTATTGAAAAAGATAGTGATGTTAAGGTTATAGGCTCAATTAAAACATCAAGCAAAGACCGCATTGATAAGATATTTATTGACAAATTTCTATACAACAAATTAACAGAAAAGGCGACACCACATATTGCAATTTTCCTTAATGACGTTCAAAGAAAGAACACGAAAAAGGAAAGTGAATACGGTATTAATTCGACTTTTCTTCCTGGACATTTCAAAGGCTATACTGTTAAGCTCAATCCTCTTGATGGAGTTTATTATTGCGACATTAGACCGAATATGCAAACTGAACATATTTTAAAAGACCACATCAAGAAATTTGACAACTTATTAATTGAAGATATTTGGAAATTTTTATAAACCAAAAGACAAAACAAAAAAGGGCGAAGGCATAACACGCGGTATAGTTAATTGCCGGTGCAGTGGGTATTCGAGCGGCATACCTCGTATCAAAAGTAGTTGTAACTTGACAGAAAAGTGCTTCGAAATCTGCAACTAACCATACCGCCGACCGTTAGCACAAATACATAAAGTTCATGAAGCATTTTCTGATTATTCTAGCCATTATATCACTTTTCTGTTATAATAGTTTTGGGCAATTCGACACAATAAATCAAAGAATACATGGGAAAAAGGAAGGGTATTGGATAAAATACAGAATTAATGGACATGGAAAATCAGAAGGCCGTTATATACATGGTGAAAAGACTGGATATTGGAAAATATATTATAGAAATGGAATACATCATTCTGAAGGAAAATTAATAAATGGTTATAGAATTGGAGACTGGTATTTTGTTCATACACCTTCAGGTACTAAATTAGATATGACAACCTGGGACGGTAAAGGGCATTGCATTGGAGGTGCAACTCTATCATGGTAATAGGCAAATTGTCATGTAATTATTGCTTCGCCTCCCTATCCGGCTCACTCGAAAAGACCTGCGATGAGATGAAAACCCCATTGCGCCTTTGCGTCTTAGCGAGAAACCCCAAATCTGCTACTGCGAGAAAACCCCTTTGCGCCTTTGCGTCCTGGCGAGAAACCCCAAATCCGCTACTACGTGAAAACCCCTTTGCGTCTTTGCGTCTTGGCGAGAAACCCCAAATCCGCTACTGCGAGAAAACCCCATTGCGCCTTTGCGTCTTAGTGAGAAACCCCAAATCCGCTACTACGAGAAAACCCCTTTGCGTCTTTGCGTCTTAGCGAGAAACCCCAAATCCGCTACTGCGAGAAAACCCCATTGCGCCTTTGCGTCTTAGCGAGAAACCCCAAATCTGCTACCGCGAGAAAACCCCATTGCGCCTTTGCGTCTTAGTGAGAAACCCCAAATCCGCTACTACGAGAAAACCCCATTGCGCCTTTGCGTCTTAGCGAGAAACCCCAAATCTGCTACTGCGAGAAAACCCTTTTGCGCCTTTGCGTCTTAGCGAGAAACCCCATCTTCGAGTAGGCGAGAAGAAAACCCAGTATTGTGCCTGTTTTAAAAAATGCTGTTTTATAAAACAATTCATCTTGTTGTTCTGCATCCTGCTTTACCTATTTTTGCATTAAACCAAAAATACAAAACTATGGGAATGACAATTCTTGAGAAAATTCTGGCAAACCACAGCACCGAGAAACAAGTGGCTGCAAACGATATCGTCGATATTTTTATTGATGCACGCGTTGCCCGCGACTTTGGCGGCGCCAATGTGGTAAAAAACCTGCTCGACATGGGACTGAGCGTTGATGACCCTTCGAAAACATTTTTTACCTTCGATTGCAACCCCACCGGTTCCGACCAGAAATATGCCGAAAACCAGCACAAATGCCGCTTGTTTGCCCGCGCCAATGGCATAAAGGTGTACGACATCGACAGCGGTATCGGAACCCACCTCGCCATCGAAACGGGTCTGGCTTACCCCGGTAGCACCTTTGTTTCAACCGATTCGCATGCCAACATCATGGGTGCCATCGGTGCTTTTGGTCAGGGCATGGGCGATCAGGATATTGCAGCAGCCTGGGCCAACGGTTCGGTATGGTTCAAGGTTCCCGAGTCAGCAAAAATTGTATTAAAAGGAAAACGCCCCGCAAATGTAACCGGTAAAGACATTGTGCTTAACCTGCTGGCAAAATACGGCGCCAACAAACTACTGGGTTACTCGGTCGAATTGTACGGCGAAGCCGTGGATTCACTTTCGCTCGACGACAGAATCACCATATCGTCGATGGCCACCGAAATGGGCGCCATTATCATTATTATACCTCCCAGCGACGAAATCATCCGCTACAGCGAAAAACTCACCGGACGAAAAATCGAAAAAATCATTGCCGATTCCGATGCAGTGTATGCCTTCGAAGAAACCCTCGATTTCGAAAAATTCGTTCCCATGGTTTCGCGCCCGGGTAAACCCCACGACAGCGTGGATGTAAGCACACAGTTTGGCAAAAAAATCGACTCGGCATTCATCGGCAGCTGTACCAACGGCCGTATGCAGGATTTACGCGCGACTGCCGCCATTCTCAAAGGCCGCAAGCTAGCACCCGGTGTGGTTCTCAAAATAGTTCCTGCCACCGACGAAATCTGGAATCAGGCACTCAGCGAA
The DNA here is from genome assembly GCA_029564465.1 of Bacteroidota bacterium. Classification (GTDB taxonomy): domain Bacteria; phylum Bacteroidota; class Bacteroidia; order Bacteroidales; family ML635J-15; genus JAGOEF01. The sequence goes on from JAKQPY010000006.1 coordinate 6,910, forward strand.
GGTCTGATTACCATCTTTAAAGATGCCGGTGCCATGGTTTCGAATGCCGGATGTGCCGGATGTGCTGCAGGTCAGGTAGGGCAGAACGGTCCCGCCGAAGTTACCCTGAGTACCGGAAACCGCAATTTCCCCGGAAAACAGGGCAAAGGCGAAGTATTTCTGGCATCTCCCGAAATTGTTGCAGCATCGGCAGTAGCCGGTTACATCACAACCCCTGATGCAATTCCCGCAACACCTGCCGAATTCGAAAAACCCGTGATTACTGCCACGACAAGCCCGGCAGCAAGCGGAACCACAAACCGTAACCGTGCAAAAATTGTCGAAGGAAGGGTATGGTACATCCGCGAAGACAATATCGACACCGATATGATATATCATAACCGCTACCTCACCATCACCGACATCGCACAAATGGGACAATACACCTTCGATAACCTCGCAGGCTACGAAGACTTTGCCAAAAAAGCAAAACCCGGCGATATCGTGGTGACTCAGAAAAACTTTGGTTCCGGTTCATCGCGTCAGCAGGCTGTCGATTGCTTTACCTCGCTGGGTATTTCGTGTATCCTTGCCGAATCGTTTGGTGCCATATACGAACGCAATGCCATCAATGCAGCCCTTCCGATTCTCAACTACAACGACATCTCTGCCCTTCAACTCGCCGAAGGAGACACCCTCAGGGTGAATTTCGAAACGGGTCTGGTCGAAAACCTTAGCAAGAACACCCGCTTGCAGGCCGAAGCCTTTTCGAAAGTTCAAATGGATATCTACCAGCGCGGCGGTATTTTTAACAAATAACACATTGTTCACGGCATCGGTCGTTCGTTTTAACTTACGACCGGTGCTGTTTTTTTATGCCACGCTTTGCACTCATTGATTCCCCATGGAGTTTGCTCTCACTCACGGGCTTTGCCAAATTCCTTTCGCGAATCTTCGATTTCGTTTAGCATGAAAAAGCTCCACCTGAATTTGTATTAAGCCAATAGAGCTTCAACAACATTAGATTTTCATATAAAACAGAATTTTTGTCCATAGGACATTAACCTCAGAATTTTGATGTTGATTCCCTACGGGAAACACGGTTTTATTTGCCTTGTTTTAATGATGTTTATGCCCTACGGGCAAAAAATGAAATTACATAATTTCAATAATATGCCGATCACCGAGCCACCGAATTCACCGAGCCACCGAATTCCCCGAACCCTAAGCTCTACCTGAACTGGTATTTAACCCGTAGGGCATCAACCACATTAGATTTGCATTTAAAACAGAATTCTTGTCCGTAGTACATTAACCACGGAATCTATTCCACACATTCCCATCTTTACAGACCCACCAAAGTCCGCTGTCCACTTCAGGAAGCGCGCCGTGGGCAGGCCCCGACAAAAATGCGAGCCAACCCGGGCGTGAATAGCCGTTTAATAGAAAAAGCAACAAAGGGCTAGAGAAGCAAACCACCCGCAGACCCGATTCAGGTTTGCTTCTCGACGCTTTGGTTTGTCGGCCTGAGGAGAAGGGCCTGCGCTGACAAAACACTACTTTGTTAGTTTTTTCATTAAACGGCTAGAGCGGGGAGAAGCTTATTTTTGTCTTGACTTTTTGGTTACTTTTTGTGTCAAGACAAAAAGTATGAGAAAGAATGACCTGATGGTATAATACATCGCTCTGCATGAATCTGCTCCAACATTAAACTTAAACCTTCCGAACTGGATAAGCACTGCGATTTTTTTAACAAATAACACATCCTTAACGACATCGGTCGTTCGTTTTAACTTACGACCGGTGCTGTTAACTTTTTTTTTTGCATTTTTTTTGGAAATAAAAAAATATCAGTTTATCTTTGACCGACCGTTTAATCAAAAATAAATTAAACGAAATTTGATGTTGAAAACTTAGGAATAAAAAGGAATAATTGGCTTGTCGTGCAGCGCACAATATATAAATTTGTAATGGTATTTTTTGAAAAATAGTCGAGATGAAATACGTATTTAACGGACTGACGAAAGAAGAAGTTTCCCAAAACAGGAGCAAGTTTGGGAGCAACGAGTTGGTAAAACCCGAAGGAGAAGGCTTATGGGCCAAAATGATCGGAAACTTTAAGGATCCGATTATCATTATTTTGCTAGTTGCCCTTTTTGTTATTGTCGGTTTGTCGTTTATGGGCCTTACCGAGTGGTACGAAGCAGTTGCTATTGCAGCAGCCGTATTGCTTTCGGTTTTTGTATCCACCTTTTCGGAATACAAAAACGAAAACTCATTTCAAAAACTACAGGAAGAAGCCTCACTTATTTATAATAATGTATTTCGCGAAGGTAAAATTCAGAGCATCCCCATTAACGAAATTGTGCAGGGCGATTACGTGTTGTTGCAAAGTGGCGACAAGGTGCCCGCCGACGGTCGGCTGTTGCATGGAGAACTCAGGGTAAATCAGGCATCGCTTACCGGCGAGGCAATGGCGGTGCTTAAAACCGCCGGCGAAACCGGACATTCGTTCGATACCACCAATCTCGAAAACAAACACTATGTCTATCGTGGCTCGGTGGTGGAAGACGGCGAAGCGGTAGTGCTTATCGAAGCCGTAGGTTCAAACAGTTTCTATGGTAAACTCACCATCGAATTATCACTTACCGACAACCGTTTGTCGCCATTGCAAACAAAATTAAAAAGCCTTGCCAAGCTGATCAGCAAAATAGGTTATATCGTGGCTTCGCTCATCTTTGTGGCTTTTGTTTTCAATAAAATTGTAATATCCCACGGTTTCGACGGAGCCTTAATTTCGGAATACTTCAGGCACTGGGATATGGTAATCAACGATCTGATACATGCCATGGTGCTTGCCATCATTATTATTGTAGCCGCAGTTCCCGAGGGTTTACCCATGATGATTGCCATGGTACTTTCGCTTAATATGCGAAAAATGCTCAGCGAAAAAGTGCTTGTGCGAAAACTTCTCGGTATCGAAACAGCGGGTAGCGTAAATATACTGTTTTCCGATAAAACAGGGACCATCACCAAAGGCCGCCTCGATCCGATTTTTATGATAGGAGGCAAACTCGAAAAGTTCGAAAAATACAGCGATATTCCTACGGTACTGCGCGATATGGTGCGCATTGCCCTGGTGGATAACAGCTATTGTGTGCTTGATTCTTATGGCGAACCTGTAGGCGGAAATGCTTCAGAACAGGCCCTGATACGTTTTGTTGACGTTAGCGATCGCATTAACGAGCATCCCATAACCGAAGCACTGGCCAATATCCGCTTCGATTCAGCGAAGAAATTTTCGGCTACCCTTGTTAAAGGCGGTCCTGCCCTGAAAGAAATTTTCCTTACCGACCATGTGAGTTTCATTAAAGGCGCCACTGAGATTCTGATGGAAAAATGCACTACCTTTTTCGATGCCGAAGGAAAACTTCACAAACTCGAATCTAAACGCGAGCTCATCGAAATGTCGGATGACCTGGCCAATCAGGGTATCCGGCTGATAGCGCTGGCTTGCTCCGACAATCCCATCGAAAATGGGGGAGACCTTCCCGAAGGAATGGC
>JAKQPY010000020.1:0-4698 GCA_029564465.1 Bacteroidota bacterium
GGAACATATTCTACCGAATCATCATGGATTTTATTCGGATATATACTGGGGTTGGAACAGGTGGAACATTGTTAGCCACTTATTCAGGCTCCGGAAGTATTTCTTATACAGGTACAGCCGGTGAGACACTCACAGTTAGCTTTACTTCAGATGGTAGTGTAACAAACACAGGGTTAAACGCAACAGTTACGTATAGTGGCTCGTGTTCAACTGATATGTTGGTTCCTTATAGTGGGAATAACAGCTTTACGACTTGTTCGGGAAATCTGTATGATCTGAGAGGCCTAAAACCAAATGTACACTTGAACAAAAAACGTCTTGACTTTGAAAATCAGGCCGTTATGAGTGTTTTAGGGAGAAAAAAGCGAAGTTAAGAAAGTTAATTTGGGTTAATTTCGGGTTAATTTAATTCGTTTTAAGGGTTAATTTTGAGCAAAAAAGGTTAATAATGGGTGTGTTTTATGCCATTTAACGCTAATTTAAACCGATTTGAGCGAGCTTTTGTATGCTGTTGGCTACCGCCCTGTTGCAATCGCGCTGCTTGGCTGTAAAGACATTGTAAACCCTATGCAGCTCTGTTGCCGGAATAAGATTGAAATCGTTGCACCGGGCAGCCCGGCAAGCTGTTGAAATTACCGTGCGCATGGTGTAATTGGTGTTTGTGGCCTGAAAATAACCGCAGATACTTGCTATTACTCGCTTACGACAAGCATCTATATTAATGTTACTCCACGCGCGTTTGCTGCCTGGCTCAGGGCCTTTGTTTAACTCGGTTAAATGCACTAATAAACTGCCATACTCGTGCGCCTGCATGTTACGTAAACTATCTGTGCGGTTGCCCGTGAACTGACGTACCAACTCGCCCTTTAATCCCTCGTAGCGCCCCGGAAGCCGGTTGTACAACAACCAGAAATGTGAATATTTACTTGCTTGTGACATAACTTAACTTGTTTTAGTTAATACTGTATTTATTGTAAACTAAAATTGACCATGAGGTTTGTTTAATTAACATTGTAAAGTATGGTAAAAGTGTACGTTTGGTTTTGCTTTTTTCACCATACTTTTTACCATACTTTTTGTTAACACCCAAAGTATGGTAAAAGCGTACATTTGGTTTTACAGCGTGGCAATATTGAAAATCGTTAAAATGCATAATTATTATATAAACGGTATTAATCGGTAAATTGCATTGAGTACTGATTTTCGGTATTATTCAGCGCTTTTTCGGCGATAATTAGGCGCTTAATGCGCCGCATATCTTCCACAACCTTGGCATTGATACCCCCAACCACCGTGCTGATCGGACGGCTTTCGGCAAAAATGCGCGATACGGTTTGTTTATCAATAATGCCATTGGCGTTGCATATAAGCTCGCAATCGCGGATGGTGGCACCGGTAAGGCCTATGTAGGTGCGTCCGAACCGGCTGTCGATTTCGTCGAAACCCTTTTTTGCACTGCGCACTCCCTTTTTTATTTCGAACTCCAGGTTATCGGTTCCTGCCCAAATGCATGCCAGCCTGTCTTCGAGGCGGTTGAATAAAGGAATAATAATTCGCTTAGCCGAATCTTTCAGTTTATCGGCTTCATCAACCATAAGAATGGGGTTTTCGTCGCTGCGACGCATGAAATATTCGATGGTTTGTTCGAGCATCATCGAAATGCTGTTGTAGCCGGCCTCGGGTTCGATTCCGAGGTTGCGGCACAGTGCCGAAAGAAACTGACGTGCAGTCCACTCATGAGCCTGTATGGCATAAACACCTATCTGGTGGCGTTGCGCATACAGCCTGATGGCAGCCGTTTTACCCGATCCGGCTTTGTGCGAAACTGCCCAGAACGAACGCGTTGAACGTGCAGTATTAATCACCTGAAACATTTGCCTGATGTTGAAAGTTTCGACCACTACCCAATCGGGAGCCGGCTGCACCATCAAAAGCCCCATAACTTTATTGATAATTTCATCAGAAATATTGTTCCACTTGTCGTTGAGCATATTGCTGATGGTTGCATTGCTTACTCCCAGAACCCGGCTGAGTCGGTTGTAGCTTCCGTAGCGCTGTTTTTCCTGCTGCAGCAGTTGTTTTACAGTTTCTCGTTTGTTGTTGTTGTCCATAGTTTTAGTATTTAGAGGTGAATAATTGCGAGTGTATGCTTTCGTTCAGGTTCAATTCTAGGTCTTCGTAACCGCAAGCGGCTTTTTTAAGCGTATTACGTCCCATCAACAGCGATTCTTCATCGTTGTATATCTCATCGTCGTCGGAACCTGATTCGGCTACAACACCTAATTTTTTGTTCAATTCATCTTGCCGGCGGCGTTCAAATTCGCGGTTTTGTTTCTTCAGCTCTGCTAAGCGCCCCATTTCGGCTTGCGGTCCGTAAATTTGCGGCTGTTTAAACAGTTCGCTACGGCACAGGAACAGCAGCCAGCTACTTCCTTCAACGCGCTTATACACACATACCGATGTCATGTCGTTGGGATCGTACGAAACGCATACGCGGGCGTTTTTCTCAACAATATCATAGTCGGTAATCAGGTAGTAGTGGTCAATGTGCCGTAACTCTATCTTGAACAAGCCATTGGCCTTGATTTTAACATCGGTTTTTGCTCCGAAAATGTGATTTATTTTCTGATCGCTTACGGCTATGGTATTCGGCTTTTCGCTTTCGGCGTGTAAATCAGCCGGGCTTTTGTGTAAATGCTTCAATTTGCGCGAGTACTGGCTGTAGTGGCGGGCGTTGTGGGATTCTATCATTCCGGAGTAGATGTCGATAGTATCCTGCATGTTGAATGCCATGTTTTTAGCCTGGCGTTTCATTTTAGCAATATGATCGGGCGAAGCATGGGCGTGTGCGCGGGTACTGCGTATGCCCTCACCATAGTAGTAATCGTGCCCTTGCATTTCAACCTGTTGCATGGTATTGAACCATCGTTCGACTTGAGCCTTTCCGGTGGCCCGCGATGTAGTAGTCCATTTCACTCCCATGAACTGGAATGTTTCACGCAGCTGAATGCCTTCGGGTTTATTATGACCGGGGAACTTGTCAGCTACCAGTTCGTAAGGCAGGTAGCCGGCTTCCTGAACCGCGAGCTTCAGGGCATTGTGGTACATAATGTAATTTTCGGCATAATCGAAACTGTAGCCGAGGCACTTTCCCGAATACACATCGCGTACCGCGCACACCATCAGGTTTGCAAGAACCGTCTTTTTCTTCCCGTCGTTATCGGCAACGCTTCGTTCGTGGGCTATGAGGTTCACCCGGGTAGCATCAATCTGCCAACAATCGCCTGCATGCACTGCCTTGGCAACAGGTATGCTGGCTTCGTAGTCGGCAGCCTCGCGGGTTCCCGATCCGTGTCTTGATACCGAAGTGAGATACTTCACGCTTCGGTCGTTCAGCAAGGCACGTATTGTTTCGTTTGCGGGTATTGCCTTACCCGTGAGGCTGCACAGTTCCTGAACTTTGCGGCAAATATACTGGTCGGAGAAGTTTTTTGGGTTGGCTGCCAAATCGAATACCCAGGCCTCAAGCTCTGAGTCGTTTTTGTATTTAGCAGCATTGTTGTTACCGGCACGGGGAGCCTTTACGATTTCGGATAAAGGCGTTCCGGCAATGCGTTGCATAATTTTTTGCTTCAGCCTGCGGGCGTTTTGGGGCAGATAATACACATTATGTTGACGGCACAAGCGCGACATTTCGTCAATCAATTCGTTGCTGCGCAGGTTATAGTGGGTTGCGTTTATATAGGCACAAGCAGCTTCGGTTACAGCGGCTGCGCGGCCAAGTGCCATACGCCGGCCTTCGGTTTCGAGCTTATATATATAGGTGTAGGAATCGGCGCGCGTAAGGGCCTCTTCGAAAACTGGTTCAAAACCGGTATCCGTGACTTCTTTTTGCGCGATCAATTCAAGTAAATCATCAAATTCGGGCAACCGGCTTCGGTAGTTACTTGGTGCGCGGTCGGGTATGCTGTAGTATTCGTAGAAACGGGTTCCCGAGTGGGTTATGAAATCCCAGCTTTTGCTTGAATTGCGTTTAACCCTCAAATAGTCATATCCCACGCCGGTTTGTTGAATGATATATTCTTCGGCGAGCCAAATCTGCAGTAGCTTGCCCTTTTTGCGTGTAACGATATGTTGCTTTTGAGGCATCATGCGCTGGGTGGTGTTGCTCCGGCTATTTGCGCTCCGGTAATTTCAACAGTACTGCACTCAGCAAGGCGTTGGCCAAGCTCGTCTTGCTTCAGTGCTTGCAGGAACTCCTCAGGGCTTGCTCCGGGATCCGGATCGGGTATGGCCTCGATGGCTTCGAGTATAAGCATGGTGTCTTCGGCTTGTGCACTACCCATTATCTTAGCGCCCAGCTGCGAATTGCTTATGGCCGAAACTATTTCGGCTGCAGTGGCCCCGGGGTCGAGTGTTCCGGTGTAGGCGTTGCGGATGCCGTATATAACGCCCTGCCTCACATCCGCCTCTGCGGGTGGGTTTTCAAGCGTTGTTGAAGGCATGAGAATTATATCGCTTCCTGTGGCGCCCTGAATCTTATAATAAGTAGGCGTAAATTGAAATAATGTGGAAGCGACAACTGCTAATTTTCCACCAAAGTTTTCAATATAACCTGTTACTATTGCTGTTGCGCAATAAATTACTTTTAATGCTGTTTGAGCGACAACCCCGCCATTGAGAACGTATGTTCCAAGT
>JAKQPY010000029.1:0-4739 GCA_029564465.1 Bacteroidota bacterium
GCCTTATCAGAAAGTTCCCCGACAGTTTTAATCCGGTATTTCGATTTATGTGTTCTGGCCTTTGGCATGCGCCGCAACCATTCTATTTCGGTGCGCAGCAGGTTTCTGGCTTTTTCGGCACCCGCCTGCATTGCCTCATCCCTCAGGTTTTTAAGCTCAATATAGCGGCTGTAATTACCCTCGTAAAAGAAAACCGTCGGTTTCTCAATTTCGGCAATCCGTGTGCAAACCCTGTCGAGAAAATACCGGTCGTGCGTTATCATAACCAACGATTTCACTTCGTTGTCGAGATAATCTTCGAGCCACTCTATCATATCGAGATCGAGGTGGTTGGTGGGCTCATCGAGAATGAGCAGGTCAGACTCAACAACCAAAACCGAAGCCAGAGCCACCCTTTTTTTCTGTCCACCCGACAAAGTCGATATCTTCCGGTTAACATCTTCAATTTTCAGTCGGCTCAGAATCTGTTTCATTCTCGACTCGTAATTCCAGGCTTGCATGGCATCCATTTTCTCTATTGCCTGCTGCAATACGACTGAGTCATCGCCAAGCAGGGCTTTTTCGTATGCAGCAATACATTCCTGAAGTTCGCTGCCATCGTGCAACATAGCCTGTAGAATTGTTTTATCCGGATCGGAACTGTAATCCTGATGCAAAACGGCAATTTTTATATCTCTTCTAAGGCTGATTTGACCCGTATCCGGTGTTTCATCGCCCGAAATAATTTTCAATAAACTCGACTTTCCACTGCCATTCAGGCCTACAATTGCAATTTTGTCGCCCTCATCAACAAAAAAATCAACGTCTGCAAACAGCAACTTATCGCCGTATCGCCTCGAAATAGAGCTTGCCTGAAGTAAACTTGCCATAGGCTGCAAATATATGAAAAAGCGTAAACGAAAGCCTATAGCCACTACACAGATAATGTGGCTGATTTTGCGTACTGATTAAACCAAAGTCGAAGTCAGGTCATTTTATACCTTATGAAAACATTTTCTAAGTATAAATTTACTTTGATGTAAAAATCAGTCACATATCTTTGCCCCATAAATTCTTAAAGAATGAAAAATCTTCAGGCCATTACCGACCGCGTTTCTGAGCGCTACAAAGAAATGGGTAATACTTTCAACATCAATCAGTTGAGATCAATCCTAAGGGATCTGGAAACACCGCTCGAAGATTTTGAACTGCCCGAACCACCCGCAGATGGTATGCCCTATTCACGCAAAGTTTTATTCCGCAACGATATACTTGAAGTGGTTTTGTTGCGATGGAATCCGGCTGCTGAGAGCTCTATTCACGACCATGGCAATTCTTATGGCATCATTCGTGTTTTATCGGGGATTTTAAATTTTCAGATTTATGATAATTATCTCAGGGAATTGGCTCTGGGAAGTGTCCCGGCAATCGATACTTTTGATCTTCCCGAAGGAATCATTCATAAAATGTTTAACCCGAGCCGCTATAACGAAGCCGTCAGCCTGAACTTTTATTGCCCGAACATTGATGGTATGTCGCTCTACGACCCGGTTTTGCGTGAAAAGCTTACTGTATCGCACAACAATAAAGCCTGGAATCCACAACCCAAGGATATTCTATCACGCGAAAAACTTCCGGACATCCCCGAAGAAGTACAATCGGATGAAAACGCCGAGTAATATAGCGGTAAAGCCTCGCTGGTTATTTTTCAGGATAACCGACACATTGCGACAAGAGCACTTTCTGAGTAGGGTCAAGATTTAAAACTTTGGCAATCGATTCGCGATTAATTATTCCAACCACCACAGTTGAAAGTCCTTGGGATGCACAATAGAGATACACATTCTGACTAATATAGCCCACATCGGTAGCCGAATAGAAATCCTTATCTTCACGACTCATCAGTTTGCTCATTTTTTTATAGTCAGCAACAAAAACCAAAACTACCGATGCATCTTCGGCAAAACCCTGAACGCACATTTTTTTCCGGTTATCATCGATGGCAACCTGTATCAAACTATGATCAATCGCATCGTATAAAAAACTTCCCTCCGGTAAAACCACATACACATCAATCTCCTGATCGTTCATGGCTGAAGGCGCAGTCCGCTTCCCTTCATCAACACGGTTAATTCCATTGGCAGCCCACAGCAAGTCCGACAGGGATTGCATACTGATGGGTTCTCCCGAAAAATCTCGGTTTGTCTGTCGATTTTTAAAAGCCTGCATCAGCGGAATGCCGCCGGAAGTATCGGGCGCAGGTAGTTGAAGTGTTATAGTTTGCTGCGAAAATGCGGCAGATGTAATCATTACGAATGCCATCAAGATGAAAAAACTGAATTTCATAGATTTAGGTTGTTATTTTATGTTAATTTCTTTAATTGCTTTCAATACAACTTCGGGGGTAGCCGGAATTTGAATATCAGGGTCTGCGTGATTATGTCTGCATGCAGCAACTGCATCCTTAATAGCCAGCCATACCGAAAAAGCCAGCATAAACGGAGGTTCTCCCACCGCTTTGCTCCGGCGAATAGTACCTTCGTGGGGAGAGTCCTTTAAAAGCTCGACCCTGAAGTCGCATGGGATATCACCTACAGCCGGAATTTTATAAGTATCGGGAGAATGTGTCAGCAATCTGCCCTTGCCATCCCACTTCAATTCTTCGGTAGTAACCCATCCTGCCCCCTGAATAAATGCGCCTCGCACCTGACCTATATCAATTGATTCGTTGATTGAGCTTCCCGAGTCGTTGATAATATCGGTTCGTAACAGTTGATATTGCCCGGTTAGCACATCGAGTTCCACCTCTGATACCGCCATACCATACGAAAAATAGTAGAATGGTTTGCCTTCGCCTTTATTTCGGTCGAAATAAATGCCGGGTGTACGGTAAAATCCGGTCGAGCTCAGGCTTATTTGCCGCAGGTAGGCTGATTTCACCAATTCCTGAAATGAGATTTTCGCTTCAGGCATCTGAGAATAATACGCCGTATCGTTTTCGAAAATCACAAATTCCCCCGAAAATTGATGACCCGGGTAACGTGTTGCAAACTCGCTTAAAGCAACGTCAGCTAAACGGGCTTTGAGAATGTCGATGGCATTTTTCACAGCCATTCCGTTGATATCGCTTCCTGACGAAGCAGCCGTAGGTGACGTGTTGGGAACTTTCGACGTGTTGGTAGCATTTACTTTAACCTTGTTGACGGCCACTCCCATTTCGAGGGCAGCAATCTGTTGAATTTTTGTATGCAACCCCTGCCCCATTTCGGTTCCACCATGATTCACCAGCAGTGTTCCATCGTTGTAGATATTCACGAGCGCACCAGCCTGATTCAGAAATGAGGTGGTGAACGAAATACCGAATTTCACCGGGGTTAATGCCAAGCCTCGTTTTACGAAATCATTTTTACTGTTAATATCCTGAATATGTTTTCTTCGCTCGAAATATTCCGAGGATTGCAACAATCTGTCGTACAACTGATGCAGCTTATTGTTCTCAATTGCCTGGCCATACGGGGTAATCTGGGTATTATCGCCAGCATAAAAGTTCAGCAAGCGAATTTCGGCTGCATCTTTTTCGAGGTACCGGGCAATGCGGTCGATGGCATTTTCGATTACAGCCATACCCTGAGGTCCTCCAAAACCACGGAAGGCCGTATTCGAAGGCAGGTTGGTTTTATATGCCTTACCGATTATTTCAACGTGTGGAATATAGTAAGCGTTTTCGGCATGCAGCATTGCCCTTTCGAGAATTGCCATGCTCAAATCGGTAGCACATCCCGCATTCAGATTTATTTCGACACGATATGCCAATATTTTTCCATGGCTATCGAACCCAATTTCGTATTTCGATTGCGACGGATGCCTTTTTCCTGTGATTACCTGATCGTCGTCGCGGAACAGATGTAATTTCACAGGCATCTGTGTGGCATTGGCCAACAGGGCAGCCCATGCAGCCACATGATTTCCCTGAGTTTCTTTACCACCAAAACCTCCACCCATGCGCTTTACTTCAACCTCGACATTGTTTTTGGGCAAGCCCAACACCTCGGCTACCACAGCCTGTGTTTCGCTTGGATTTTGTGATGACGCATGCACAAACATTTCGCCATCTTCGCCGGGAACTGCCAGCGCAGACTGGGTTTCGAGATACCAATGTTCCTGACCATTAGTAAACAATTCGCCCGTTAATACATGAGGTGAATTTTTCAAGGCAGAATTCACATCGCCCCGGGATATCCGACGTGCAGGAGCAATCAGCATGTTTTTTTCGATGGCAGTTTTCAGGTCGACACACGCTTGCAACGGGGCATATTCAATTTTTATTTCTCTTTCGGCACGCACCAGTGCATCGGCATTTTCGGCGGCAATCAGAGCAATCGCCTGCCCCACACAATTCACCTTCTGCCAGGCAAGACAAGGTTCATCGTGTATTACCGGACCCATTTGGTTAACTCCGGGAATATCGCCGGCCAGCAAAACAGCTTTAACACCATTTATTTCCAGCGCCTTCGAAGTATCGACCGACAGAATATTGGCATGCGAATATTTGCTGTACACCACTTTCCCCAATAAAACCGAATTCCCCAAATCGATGTCGTTGACAAACACCGATTTCCCTGTAACGTGCAATGCAGCGCTGTCGTGATAAATATCTTTATTGGGAGCTCTCATGATAGGTTATTGCTAGGTTGAACCGATTCGAGAAAGAACTTCAGAAGCAAGTTTGCAGCAACCGAACGTCGGTATTCAGCACCGGA
>JAKQPY010000035.1:0-2368 GCA_029564465.1 Bacteroidota bacterium
CAATAAGCAAACCGGCGAATGCAAAACTTCCGACAAAATAGAAAACCAGCCGCTGAGGTTTCAGGATATTTTTGGTTACACCCTGATAGAGCTGGCCGAAAAAAACAATAAAATAGTGGCGATAACACCGGCTATGCCTACCAGTTGCGGTCTGACCGAAATGAGTTATCGTTTCCCCGACAGGGTATTCGACGTTGGCATAGCCGAGGGACATGCCGTCACCTTTTCGGCAGGCCTGGCCAAAGAGGGCATGATTCCCTACTGTAACATATATTCCAGCTTTGCCCAAAGAGCTTACGACAACATCATTCACGATGTGGCTATTTTAAAACTGCCCGTCGTGCTCTGCCTTGACAGAGCCGGCCTGGTAGGAGAGGACGGATCCACTCATCAGGGAGCTTTTGACCTGGCTTTTTTACGTTGTATTCCTAACTTAACGATAGCTTCTCCGCTGGACGAACACGAATTTCGCAACATGATGTACACAGCTCAGTTGCTGGGCGACAGGCCGTTTATAATTCGTTATCCCAGAGGAAAAGGCTATCTTACCGACTGGAAAAACAAGATGGAAGAGATTCAGCCGGGCAAAGGCCGCTGTCTTATTGAAGGTGATAAACTGGCCGTACTGAGCATAGGCCCCATAGGCCTGACTGCAAAAAAAGTCGTGGAAGAGCTTAATGCCGAAGGCTATTCGATTGCCCTTTACGATTTTCGTTTTGTTAAACCCATTGATCAGGAACTGATACACGAAATAGGTTCCGGCTTTAAAAAAGTAATTACCCTCGAAAACAACGTTATCAAAGGAGGCTTTGGCAGCGCTGTTATGGAGGCATTATCGGAGAACAATTACCGTACGGAAGTGATTCGCAAGGGCTTGCCCGACCGTTTCATCCCCCATGGCACAGTCGAAGAACAACATCAACTCTGTGCTTTAGACGAAGAAAACATCAGACTGGCCATCATCAGCCACTACCATCAGAATTAATATCCTCCGTTATGAATATCATTGTAGCAGGAGCAGGCGAAGTCGGAGTACATCTGGCCAAAATGTTGTCCAGAGAAAAGCACAACATAGTTGTGGTCGATCAAAAGGAGGACGTGTTGGAAAACCTCAATTCCAACTACGACCTGATGACGGTTTTGGGCTCTCCCACTTCGCTTTCCGCCCTCAAAGACGCAGGTTGCAATGCTTCGACCGATCTTTTTATTGCCGTTACACCCGAAGAAAGTCGCAACCTGACAGCCTGTATACTGGCTGCCAAACTAGGAGTAAAAAAAACAGTAGCCCGGGTTGAAAATCCGGAATACCTGCATCCGGAGCAAAAGGTTTTTTTTGAGCAATTAGGTATAGACTCCCTTATCTGCCCCGAAATTTTGGCGGCCAAGGAAATTGCAGACAGCCTGGTTCGTCCCTGGGTGCGTCAATGGTACGAATTTAACAACGGCACACTGATCCTGATCGGTGTCAAAGTGAGAGCAGGAGCCAATATCATAGGAAAAGAACTGATGAACCTTTTCACTCATGACGAATCCTGCCGTATTGCTGCCATAAAAAGAGGCAAAGATACCATTATACCCGGTGGACGCGACATAATTCAAACCGACGATATGGTTTATTTTATCACCACCAGAGAACATGTAGACACGGTGCGAAAAATGGCAGACAAACCTCATACCGAGGTACACAAGGTTATGATCATGGGCGGCAGCCGTATCGCCATGCTCACTGCCGAAAGAATTGCCGAACAATTCGATGTGAAAATACTGGAAGTAAACAAGGAGCGTTCCGAAAAGGTAAAAGAAAGACTGGGATCCAAAGCCATGGTAATTCTGGGCGACGGACGGGACATTGACTTACTTCACGACGAAGGCATTGAGCAAGTGGAAGCCTACATTGCCCTGACCGGCAACTCCGAAACCAATATTCTTTCCTGCCTGGCGGCCAAACGTTTTCAGGTACAACGCACAGTGGCGGAAGTCGAAAACAACGATTACATTCCGCTGGCTGAAGGCCTCGACATCGGTATAGTGATCAACAAAAAATTGATTGCCGCAGGACATATTTATCAAATGATGCTCGATGCGGATGTCTCGAATATGAAATGTCTTACTTTTGCAGACGCCGAAGTAGCTGAATTTGTAGTCAAGGAAGGCGCCAAAATAACCAAATCCAAAGTAATGGATCTTCGTTTACCCGAAAACATCGGTATCGGAGGACTCACCCGCGACGACAAGGGAATTATAGTTTACGGAAACACACAGATACTACCCGGCGACAGAGTCGTTTTATTTTGCCCCAGCACCTACCTGCGTAAAGTGGAGAAATTTTTCAAATAAATTGACCGGATGCCAAAATCGCTGTTCAATA
>JAKQPY010000044.1:0-1671 GCA_029564465.1 Bacteroidota bacterium
TAGGACTAGGATTAACAGGATTACAAGCACAAACAATGTATGTAAAAGAAAGTAGCGGCACACAAACCGCATATGCATTGAGTAACATACAAAAAATGAGTTTTTCATCAGGAAATCTCACAGTAACCAAAACCGACAATAATAGCGGGGTGTTTGCCCTGAGTGATTTGCGATATCTGAATTTTTCGTATGTTTCAACAGGCTTACAGAAAGACTTGTCAGTTCAAAGCCAACTGTTAAAAGTATATCCTAACCCGGTTGGTGATATACTGAACATTAACTTAACAGGAATGTCTGAAACAGAAGGAACACTGAGCATACTCAATTTTGAAGGCAAAACTTTGGTAACCCGAAAAGTAAGTAACCAAGGAGTTCTTTCATTAGACATTAGCCATTTGCCTACAGGCATTTACCTTTGCCGTTACAGCAATGCTACCGAAATTAAAACAGTAAAAATCATTAAACAATAAACAAGGGGGACAAAATTATGAAAACAATAAATACACTAAGAAAAGTATCATTAGCAACACTTTTAACTTTCGTCTTATCATTTTCGTCAGTTTTTGCTCAAAATGATACGATGTATGTAATGAAAAATGGCACTGTAGTAGGTCAGTACAATGTAAACACAGAGGTTGACAGCGTAATATTCTATAAACCAACGCTTGAAGGGAACAACCCAAATATTACATATGGTTCTATAACAGATATTGATGGTAATACCTATAAAACGGTAACTATAGGCACCCAAACATGGATGGCTGAAAACTTAAAAGTCACAAAATATAACGATGGTATAGCTATACCAAATGTAACTGATAACACAGCATGGAGAGAATTAACCACCGGAGCATTATGTGATTATGATAATACCCCATCAAATTCTGAAACATATGGTAAATTATACAATTGGCATGCGGTAAATACAGGAAAACTCTGCCCAACAGGGTGGCATGTACCAAGCGATGCCGAGTGGACAGAATTAACCGACTACCTTGGCGGAACAAGCGATGCCGGTGGGAAACTTAAAGAAACTGGGACTACGCATTGGAACAGTCCAAATACCGGTGCAACCAACGAAACCGGTTTTACAGCCCTTCCGGGGGGCTACCGTGACCTCGATGGGACATTCCACGACTTTGGTTACTACGGTCACTGGTGGAGTGCTCCTGAGGGCAATGCCGTTAACGCCTGGACCCGGGCCATGATCTACAATTACAGCGATGTACTCAGGGGCAGCAACGATATGGAGTTGGGGTTTTCTGTCCGTTGCTTGAGGGATTAGAATTTATTTGATTCATTTGACTATTTGATTTATTTGTTTATTTCCGCGAAGCGGTCGATTTTTTTTTGAATGGCACAGTATAATGAACTACCTGTATATAAAGCGACATACGATTTACTCTTGGCTATTTTCCAATTTACAAAGGAATTTAGCAAGGAGTATAAATATACTGTTGGCGAGAGTTTGAAGAAAGAAACGATAGAACTACTCACTTTGATTTATCGTGCCAATACAAGGTATCAAAAATCCGATGTGCTTCAAATGGCACGAGAGCAAATAGAGGTAATTCGTTTGCTTATACGTGTAATGAAAGACATGAAACAAATAAACCTTCAAAAATTCGTTAAAATAAATCAGGCAGTCGAAAATGTATCAAAACAATTAAG
>JAKQPY010000057.1:0-7632 GCA_029564465.1 Bacteroidota bacterium
AGGCAGAATATCTCTATGGCAGCACCGGTAGGTTTACGAAAAAGCAGACGGGCATGAATTACTTTGGTGTTGTTAAAAACGAGCAGACCATTCTCTGGCAGATAGGATCCGATGGAAGAAAAACTGTCGAATTCTATCCCCCGTGACCCGGTAATCAGCAATTTTGAGGCGTCCCGCTGTGCTAATGGAAATTTTGCAATCCG
Organism: Bacteroidota bacterium; assembly: GCA_029564465.1. Lineage (GTDB taxonomy): Bacteria > Bacteroidota > Bacteroidia > Bacteroidales > ML635J-15 > JAGOEF01. Next base: position 204 of record JAKQPY010000057.1, read on the forward strand.
GTTGTCGGGCAGTTCATAGTTGTAGTCCGACATATTTATTTTTTGCAGAAAATCCATTTTTTTGACGAAATTTGCGCAAAAGTAATGGTTTTTACCGGATAGATGAAAACCATCAGCGATAAATAAAAGAGAAAGAGTATGGCACAGGTCGATTTTCATAGTGGGGATTCGGTTCGGTTTCTGAACGAAACCGGATCGGGAAAAGTAAAGGGAATATTAACCAATGGAATGGTGATGGTAGAAACCGAAGATGGATTTGAATATCCGGTCCATCCCAATCAATTGGTGATAGTGGCAAAAGCTGAAAAACCTGCGATGAAACCCCAACACACCCCTGCTCCGCCTGTTGAGCCGGTTAAACCACAAACACCCGGTCAGGAAACGAATAGTAAAACAGGCGTTACAGAGAAGCCCGCCGACGACCGGATTCGGTTTTGCCTTGCCTTTACAACAAAAGAGACCACTTCGCAGGGGTTGGGTAATTCGGTTTTTGAATTGCATCTGATTAATGACAGTGAGTACGAAATGTTGTATCAGGTTTTTAAAACCGATGATACAGGTACCCGGAACATTGGTCATGGGAGTCTTGATGCAGGCTATATTGAGGAGCTGTTGGTTTTTGACCGTGACGCAATTAATATGCTGAAGAAAATTACGGTACAGGCCATTTTTGTTGGCAGATTCGGCATGCGCATGCGCCAGCCTGTCGAAAAAGTGCTGAAATTCGAACCGTTTATGTTTTTCATTCCCGAAAACTTTTCGGGCACCGAATATTTCGATGAGCCGGCAATGTTGCTTGATATCATCAACGAAACAGGTTTTGACGAAGATGTACTCCATAAGCTGGACGAATTGCAGCAGTCGCTGAACAATAAGGAACTCCCGGGTGATGATTTTTCAGCCCGTTATCAGTCGCGCAAAAAGCCCGAAACCATAGAGGTTGATCTGCATATCAATGCCTTGCTGGATAATGTAAAAGGAATGACAAATGCCGAAATCCTTGACTATCAGATGCAACACTTCCATAAAACAATCACGGATGCCATGTTCAAAAAAGCAGGCCGAGTTGTGTTTATTCATGGCATTGGAAACGGAACCCTGCGCGACAAACTTCGCGATTCGCTGAAAACACATTATAAACTGAATTTTCAGGATGCTTCATTTCAGGAATATGGTTTTGGTGCAACCATGGTATTTCTGAACGCGAAATAAAATTTTAGTTTTACTAAGCAAATAAAAATAAACCAACATTTGTTTTTGTCGTTTTATTTTTGCATTTTGCATATCCTAATTATACAACCATGAAGATAAAGCTTTCGGCAGGCCTGAATCTGACTTTGTATTCCTTGTTGCTCATAGTAACCCCTTTTCTCATGCTGATGAATTTTCTTCAGGAAGCCATCGGCAGTATTTCGAGGGCAAATTTTACCCTGTACGGTTTCGAAGTCCCGTATGTGGTAGTGGCAGCCGCTGTGCTATTAATCGCTTTAACTATATTTTTATTTAAATACATCACCTGGAAAAGACTTATCGGGCTGGTGATTTTGACCGTGTTATTTTTCATAGGGCAGAATTCAACCGACTATTATTTCAATCACAAGTTCTACGAACTTCAGCATAACTGGCATTATTTTGCCTATGGAATTTTCACTTTTCTTGCCTATCGCAAGTTTATGGAACTGGGCTATCCAACAGCTAAAGTAATTCTCAGAACTTTTTTACTCGCTTTTGTGATTTCGCTTTTTGATGAACTTATTCAGGTGTATATCAGCAACAGGGTGTTCGATTTATCGGATGTGGGTAAAGATATGTGGGGTGTTATTATAGGGCAGTGCGGTATTTATTTCGTATATTTCGAATACGGTTTTTTACAGCCTTTTAGAATCCGCCATAAAAAACTTAAAGATTATCTGAAGAACCCCTTTACTGTATTATTCTTCGAGATGGTACTTGCCTATACATTATTGGTAATCGCGTCACTGTTAAGTTCAGCGGAATACTGGAAAAGTGTTGTTTTAATAAGCATTTTGATTTTCGGGCTCATTTTTGTTTTAATTCACCTCGGGAACAACCGCTTTTTAAAGTATACCATTGGTTTTATTTCAGCGGCTCTGGCTTTGTATTTTGTTGTTGCCCAATTTACCGGGAATGCAAGAGTAAAGAGATACAGCGACAATATTATAATTTATAAGGGAATTCCGTTTGTGTATTTCGACCTGATGATTTATCCTGAGGGAGGTTTTCGACCGGTTGACAAGAAATCTCAGTTTTTACTTCGCGACAAACAAAAACTTGATGATTTAAATCCGAATATTTTATTATTGGCAACCGGAACCAAGGGTGAGGGTGGAAAAGGGTTCAACGAACAACGTATTTTCGAATTTAAACCCAACTTATTTAAATCTACAGTTTACCAGGTTATCAGATTAAAAAATCAGGATGCAATAAAGCATTACAACCTGCTTATTTCAGAGAATAAAAAAGTGCTGTTTATTATTCATAATCAATAACGATGAAGCACTCAGCAAATACTTCGAAAGCCAATCCAAAAGTCGACAGGTATGTCTTATATGTAGTCGCATTCATTTGGATAATTATTATTCTTTTTGCCATCACCACCCTTATTCAGCCGGTCTGGCTGGTAGAAATCTCGAAACCGGGTCGTCGGGTAGAATCAAATGCCAGCCTTGAAGAAGGAAATAAACTGATGTATGCGGGCAAATATAAAGACGCAGTGGTGAATTATCAATTTGCATTTTCGGTTGATTCAACCAATTACGATGCATTGGGAAATATGGGGATTGCTTTTTTGTATATGGGCGATTATAAAAATGCTGAGAAGACCTTTTTGCAATTGGGAGATATTTTTAAAAATGATTACCGTATAGAAATATTTTACATGAACATGGGTGAACTTTACGAAAGAAAAAAGCAGCCCGAAAAAGCCTTTGAATTTTATCTGAAAGCCATCGAAACCGGAAACGGAGGAAGTTATATTCACCGTAAAGCAGGCTACATGGCCTTTCTGATGGGAAACGACAGTCTGGCTATAGGACTTATTCAGGAATCTGTTGAACTTACAAAATCGTTGGAGCATTACTATGATGAAGCCGTTTTTAACGCATTTCAGGTTGCCAATAACGACAACGATACTGCAAACATAAGGATTTTTGAAGCGATGCTCAGGAATTCGTCCAAAACCGAAAGCATGATACGTTTTGATGAGCATATTTTAGACTTATGGCTGCAAAATTCAAAGGATCTTGGGTATGCCTATTTGTATCTCGCCGAGATTATGGTAACACAAAATCGTTTAGACGAAGCCCGCACGTATGCTGCGCAGTGCAGGCGGTATGCTCCCGATTTGAACAGCAAATTGATTGCACTCAATGCAAATTTGTAATTTTTGTTGCGGACTTCGCAAATTCATGTATTTTTGCACCACATTTTGCCACCTTAGCTCAGCGGTAGAGCAGCTGTTTCGTAAACAGCAGGTCGCGGGTTCAAATCCCGTGGGTGGCTCAGAAAAAACCGGAATGTCCGGTTTTTTGTTTTAATATCGGGCAACCAGTGGGATCCGCCGGCCAAAACCAAAAGCTTTTGAAGACACGCGTATAACAGGCGGTGCCTGAAAACGCTTGAACTCGTTTGCATTGACCAGCCGGATGGTTTTATTCACCGTTTCAGGATTATAACCTTCAGCGATGAGTTCCGATGTAGTTTTCTTCTGTTCAATATAACCGAACAAAATGGCATCGAGCGTGTCATATTCCGGCAGGCTGTCGCTGTCTTTCTGGTCGGGACGAAGCTCTGCACTGGGTGCTTTAGTAATGATATTCAGGGGTATCACTTCGTTGTTCCGATTCATGAAGCGGGCCAAAGCATACACATCGGTTTTATAGACATCGCCCAGCACCGAAATGGCTCCGCACATATCGCCATATAAAGTGCCATAACCGGTGGCTGCTTCACTTTTGTTGCTGGTATTCAGAACTATATGACCAAATTTATTGGAATATGCCATCAAGAGGTTTCCCCGAATCCGTGCCTGTAGGTTTTCGCCGGTAAGTCCCGCTTCTTCAGTCTTAAAAAATGGTGTTAAGGTTTTGAGGCTTTCGTTATAAATATTGCTGATAGGAATTATGTCGCTACTAACACCCAGCCGATGAACCATGGCAAGCGAATCGCTTATGGAATGCTCCGACGAATACATCGAGGGCATCATCAGGCAATGTACCCGGTGATTTCCCAATGCCTCGGCCGCCAGTGCCAGTGTAAGGGCGCTGTCGATTCCACCCGACATTCCCAGCACCGCATTTTTAAAATTCATTTTGGCAAAATAATCGCGTATTCCTGTTATCAGGGCATCGTGAATTTTTTCTGGCTTTGGTTGGATTCGCGATTTCACCTCCGGCATGTCGGCTATTTGTGCAAAGTCGATCAGGCGAAGGTCTTCGTCAAAATATTTCAATTCCTGCACTACTTTCCCACCGGCATTCAGCGCCAGTGAACCGCCGTCGAAAACGATTTCGGTTTGTGCACCTACCTGATTCACATAGACGATGGGCAGCGAATATTTTTCGGCATTGCGAATAAGGATATTCCTGCGAAGGTCGCTTTGGTCGTACGAAAAAGGTGAACCTGCAATATTGATAACCAAATCAGCACCCATGCGGCTCAGTTCTTTCAGAGGCGAAAGCTTATAAAGCGATTCGTTGACAAAACCCGAGTAGGTTTCCTGTTCATCCCACAAATCCTCGCAGATAGTCAGGGCAATGCGTTTACCCATAAATTCAACGGGTGCGAAACGGTCGTTGGGTTCAAAATAGCGGTATTCATCAAAAATATCGTAAGTGGGCAGCAAAGTTTTGTTTACACGATGTATAATAGCTCCATCGTTCATGAAAAGTGCCGAATTAAAAAGATGCTTTCCCTTACTGCCCTCGTTAAGCGTTGGGCAACCCACAATGGCGGCTATTCCGTGGCAATGTGCGGCAATAACTTCTGCCGATTTAAGTGCACGATCAATAAAATCTCGTTGTTCCAGCATATCGTGCGGTATGTATCCACACACAGCGAGTTCCGAAAATACTACGATATCAGCGCCAAGGGTTTTGCCCTTTTCGATACAATCAATTATTTTTTTTGCATTGGCATCGAAGTTACCAACATGATAATTGAGTTGTGCCAGAAGTATTTTCATATTTTTTCAATTAAAAAACCCGGACAAACGCCCGGGCATAAAGATAATGGAAATAAATATCAGAACAGTATGCCTACACGAAGGGTTATCCCATTCAGTTTTGATTTAACGTTCGATGACGTGGCATCAAGTTTCAACACTTCAACTTTATCGGTATCTAAAATTCCACCGGTATAAAGCACTTCGGTGAGAAAACGCGTATTACCCGAAAGCGACCATTCGAAACCACCTCCCAGATACCAGCCCATGTTGAACAACTTGCTTTCTTCGGTGATAATATCATTGGAACCTACCGTGATGTCAGCCCTAGCTTTGATATTGATTCCCGGGGTAACTCCGGCTTTCAGGAAATAGGTGAAATAACCGATTTCGTTGGTTTTACCTTTGAATCCAATGGGAATTTCGAGGTAATCCATTTTAAATTTTACCGTTGAGTTCGCTCCGAGTGTAGTATCTCCTAAATCCTGACGGTAGAAGTTGTGTGCTCCATATTGATATGTCTGACTTCCGCCGAGGCTATTGAAATTGACACCGGTGCTGATGGCAAAATTGTCAATCAGGTTAAAATCAATCATTGCCCCAAACTGATAACCCAACTTAACGCCTTTGTTGGCTGCAACCTTCGAATCTAGTGTGTACCACGACAAATTAGGACCCACAAACAAACCTCCCGAAACTTTCTGTGCGTAACTGCCAATGCTTATCAGCAGTACAATTGTGATAATTGTTAGCTTTTTCATAGTATTGATTTTAATAAAACATTCTATTTTTGTTACGACAAATATAACAAATTTTCTTGTCGATGAAACGAATCTTTAAGAATTACAAATTTTGGCTGATTATAGCCGCAACGGTTTTTGCTTCTTTGATAGTGGTGTGGTTTGTGTTACGCAACCGCAACCCGCTCGACGTGAATGTTTCGCACATTAAACTCGAAGTTAAGCTGGAGCGTTTTGATAAAACGCTTTTTAATAAAAGAATACCGTTGGCGCAACGCATTCAAACACTCAGCGAAAAATATGGGTATTTCTTCGAAGTGTTTAATTACGATATTATTGCCATTGGCGGCCCCGAAAACCGCTCGTATGTTACCTACCTGCAAACCTTTCTCGACGACTATGCAGTACGTCAGGCATACCATGCTGCAGACAGTGTGTTTAGCGATACCCGATGGCTTGACGAAAAGTTAACGGATGGATTCAAGCACTATAAATATTATTATGAAAACGATGAAATACCGCGCGTTGTGGCATTCGTGGCCGGTTTCAACCATTCAATAATAACCATGGAAGGCTTTGTAGGTGTTGGTCTGGATAAATACCTGGGAGCAGGTTGTCATTTGTACCCCATGATGCAAATACCCGAATATGCTTGCCGACAGATGATACCAGAACGAATTCCTTATGATGTGATGGTGGCCATGTTTCAGGCAAAATATCCGTACGATGATACTGACGAAAATTTATTAAAACGCATGATTTACGAAGGGAAAACTCTGTACTTTCTTGATGCCATGTATCCCAACGACGAGGACAGCCTAAAACATGCTTACCGCAAACGCGATGTGCAATATTGCATGCAATTCGAACGCGATATGTGGACTTTTATGATTGATAGAAAAGTGCTGTTCTCAACCGACTACCTGACTATTAGAAACTATTGCGATGATTCGCCATACACCAAAGATTTTGGCATTGAAAGTCCACCCCGAGCAGGTTGCTGGATTGGCTATAAAATCGTGAAGTCCTATATGGAACACAATAAAGCATCGTTAACCGAACTGATGGAAGAAAACGATTATCAGAAAATTCTCAACCTGTCGCGATACGAGCCATAATATGAGTCAGGAACAATCTGATGCCTGCCATATTGCACATCCAAATTATGATTATTACGCTGAACAACATATTAAGTCGTTTGTTATATTTATTTCGTTTAGAAAAAAGCCTACTTTTGTTAAAATATTAAAATAGTTACATTATGAAAAAGACTCTTGTTATCCTGTGGATTGCCATGATGGTTTTCTCACTGAATGGATTAATGGCACAAAGCAACAACCTGCAAAAAGGTGGCTCGGGCAACAGCAATTCGGGCAATCAACAAACCGATGCACCTAAAAAAACCAATTGCGAAAAAACAGTTGTTAAATACGAGAAATTTGCGACTAAGTACCTGAAAGTTGCTCGGACACTTGAGCTCAATCCCAACAATAAATCAGCAATTAAT